>WLHY01000122.1 GCA_009702465.1 Actinomycetota bacterium | reverse complement strand
TTTAACTTGCCAGCTGTTATCAACTTAAATACCTCTCCCATACGCATCTCTAACTCTTGGCGATTAGTAATGTAATTAGCCAGTGTTGGCCTTGTTATGAATAGTGAACCATTGAGATTAAGTCGTTGTAAATCAAATGGCGGAACTGGGCCACTTGCAGCACCGAATAGAACCATAAGCGAGCGTGGCTTAAGAGATGCTAAAGAATCATCAAATGTTGCAGCGCCCACGCCATCGTAGACAACATCAACACCTTTGCCTTCAGTCATCTTTTTTACCTCTTGCAATACATTTTGTAAGTCGTAACGAATAATCTCGGTTACGCCAGTTTCACGAATAATCTTTTCCTTTTCGCTATTTGAGGTAGTTGCAATTACTCGACCACCTTTTTCCAAAATCATTTGGCAAAGCAGATTGCCGGTTCCACCAGCAGCGGCGTGCACTAGTGAAACATCCCCTGGCTTTATTAAGTAAGTGGAGTTAACTAAATAGTGCGCAGTCATTCCTTGCAGCGCAGATGCTGCTGCGATTTTTAAATCAATTTCCTCTGGAACCTTTGCCACCTTTTCGCCAGGCAATAAGGCATATTCAGCGTAACTACCAAGCGCCATCGCCCAGACAACACGATCTCCAACCTTTAAGTAATTTACATCGGAGCCAATTTCAACGACAACACCAGCGCCTTCAACACCTGGTGTAAATGGCAGGCTTAATTGATAGACGCCAGCTCCACCCCGTTGATAAATATCTAGAAAATTCACACCAGCTCTTTCAACCTTGACCACAATCTGGTCTGCAGCTGGCGTTGGAATTGGGGATTCATTTAAATGCAAAACAGAGGAGTCACCGAACTTGGAGATCAAAATCCTCTTCATGAGTGATCCTTTGCCAAAAGTAAGTACTGAGAAAAAGATGATACAGGTTGAGCGTATATCTTGCTTAGAGTTATCTTTGAAAATCATACTTTTTGCGTTTTCTGCTCATTTCAGAAATCAAATTCAGTAAAGTCTCGCATCATGAAAAGTAAAGCCTTGATTGCAGTTGTCCCGCTCTCACTAATGTTGACTGGTTGCGGAGTTACAGATTTTGCTAAAAATGCAGCAGATGCGACCGCCTGTAAAGCGCTCTCATCCACCATCAAGGGAATTGTTAGTGGATATCAATCTGGAGTTATTGACTCAGGGTTAATTGTTCAGATTGATAATTTGGTAGGGGATCAACTACGAGCACTTCTTTCAACCGGCTTAGCAAATGACCTTAAATTATTAACTGAAACATTCAGTCAAAGCCAGTCAGCAGAGGGCTCTAAGGAGCAAGTAAAAAAGTTAACGGATTCAATCACGCAACGTTGTTCTGATGCGGGCGTTGAACCAGCTGTTTAAAAACTAGCTCTTAATGATTTAGTTAAGAGGGCGACAATCGCTGTAATCGAGAGAATTGCAGCTAAAACTAGATAGGTGTTGCCGACACCAAAGCTTTCAACCGCCAAACCTGATGCCACCATTCCAAGGGGCGGGGCTGCGTAAAAGACTGCGGTCTGGATACCAAATACTCTGCCATGTTGATCAGCCGGAACTCTCTGCTGAATCAATGAACTAATTAGTGGATTAAATGGTCCCCACGAAAGCCCTAAGAGAAATCCCGCTGCCATCAACAATGGAATCTGCGGCAAGAGAGCCATCGGAATAATGCTGATGGCATTTCCAATTAAAACCATACGGACCAAAGTTTTTCGCGAAACTCTGGAGATGATCCACCCATACCCAAAAGATCCAAGTGCGGCACCAGCTGAGATTGCAGAGATAACTAATCCAAGTCCAGATGGATTGCCCAAACCTTCAAAGTAGGTAGGAAGAACGACAGTTTCAGTTGGCAGGTAAACCGCAGCTAAAACCAGGATTGCAAGAGTTAGTGTGCGAAGTAATTTGTCATTCCACAAAACTTGAAAACCAATTCGCATGCTTCGATCAGATTCCTCACCCATCTCAATAGCTAATTCACGTGCATCTCTTCCAAGATTTCCAACTCTTAAAAAAGCGATTGCAAGGGCTGCAATTACAAATAAAGCTGCCGCTACCCAAAAGGAGTTCACTGCGCCAACTGTCGAAATCAATCCGGCTCCAACGGCAGGCCCAGCAATCCATGACAGACCCATGAATCCATCATGAAAGCCATTTAGTTGATCAAGCTCTCTGCCTGAAGCCTTGGCAACATCAGCAAGAAGTGTTTTTCGCGCTGTGTAACCAGCTGGATCAAAGATTCCACCAATCACTGCAATAACGAGAATAGAGATACTAGAAAGTCCAGATGTAATTGCAACAATTGGAAATGCGATTACTGATAATGCTGATAGAAGGTCAGCACCAATACTTACAGCACGTCGACCAAGATGATCAACCAACCAACCACCAAATGGTGAAATCAATAAACCTGGTAGGGCAGATATTGCTGCGACTAATCCGGCAAAGGCAGGAGAGTTAGTCTCTTCAAGTACTAGCCAGGGGATTGTGATCATCACAATCGAGTTACCTATACCAGAAGCAAAATTAGAGATCTGGTGAAGAATTAGGGGAGAGTTACTTCTCATGAAGTGATTATTGCGCATCTAAACCAACAGGGTGAACCATCAATTAGAGCGACTCATTTCTTCATTATGTTGCATTAATGCTACATAGCATATATGCTACTTGTATGAGTCGCAATCCAGAAGAACCCGTATATAACCGCATTGAGGAAGCTCGCACCGCCTTAGGGCTATCAAGGCAGGATCTTGCTGATAAGGCGGGAGTGCATTACCAAACTATTGGATATCTAGAACGCGAGGAGTACAGCCCTTCTCTAGTTCTTGCCTTACGTATCGCAAAATCATTAAATCAAGAGGTGTCACAGCTCTTTTCACTTAACCCATTTAAGAAAGGAAAGTAAGAATGCCAAAGCGGAATAAGTTTTATTGGTTTGAGGGCGTGACTGAAAAGGGAGTAAAAGCTTTATTAAATGATGA
>WLHY01000121.1 GCA_009702465.1 Actinomycetota bacterium | reverse complement strand
TTGCGATACCTTCTAGATTTTATTAAATCCGCTGGTTTAAAAATTAATAATGCGATCGCAGCGATTTCATCTGCGGCATATCCCGGCAATTTTGCTAGCAAGTAAATAATGGAACGGCCGATTGCCGTAAAGAGCAGTTGAACCGCCACCCACGGCAAAATCCACCGGCTTGAATTTGCTAACAAAACAAAGGCGGCATTTCGTCGATCTAATAGCAGTGGCCGATGAAGTAGTGCATCCCTTACATCCACACTTCTGCGCTCAGTTGCGGCCGCCTCTGCGTGATAGAGGATCGCCTCTCCGACACAAATTACAGAGTAGCCAGCGATATGAGCCCGCCAACCTAAATCCACATCATCTCTAAATAATTCAAGGCTGGGATCAAAGCCACCAAGCTCCTCATATAGCGAGCGCTTAATTAACATACCAGCGGTACTTACAGCCAACACCATTTTGATTTCATCATGTTGACCTTGATCATGCTCGCGCTCTTCTAAACCTGTCCACCTTGAGCCATTTTCCGTAATACTTATGCCGGTTTCTAGAATATGTTTACGGTCATACCAACCTAAAATTTTGGGACCGGCAATTCCAACTTGTGGTCGCTCTAGAGCTGCAGTTAACAATTGTTTTAAAGCTTGGCGATCAGGTGCGCAATCATCATGCAAAATCCATAGCCACTCATTACTCTCGCCATTTGCACTAATTTCTAATTTCGGAAGGGTTGCTACCGCCGCTGCAATCGCTGATCCAAAGCCAGCCTCGCGATCTTGTTCAATTACCTTGATGCCCGCATTTCGCAATAACTTTGGTGAGCCATCAATTGAGCCATTATCAACTGCAATTATCTGATCGATCTTTAACTTTTGAGAGGAGAGTGAAGCAACAACCTCGCTCAGCCAAGTAACCCCATCATGAGAAACAATGATGGCGGTCACATTTTGCTCAGATAACGCGGCGCTCACTGAAACACCGTATTGCATCTACACATAACGGGAGAAGTTAGATGTATAGAAAAAAACTGTTACGCAGCTTTACGCTGGACGACGCTTTAATCTGCGACGCTCACGCTCAGATAAGCCGCCCCAAATACCAAATCTCTCATCATGCGCTAGTGCGTACTCAAGACACTCAGCCCTTACCTCGCAAGAGAGGCAGACTCGCTTAGCCTCACGTGTTGAGCCACCCTTTTCTGGGAAAAATGCCTCTGGATCGGTCTGCGCACATAGGGCGCGCTCCTGCCATGAAAGGCCTTCCGATGAGATTACTAATGCTGGTGAATCTGCGCGTGCTTCAGACATAAGGCTCCTTCTAATCTCTGTGGCATCCATTAATGGGTAACCGCTATAGGAGAATTACACGCATGTAAGTACTTTAAGTCAAGTTGGGAGGGGGTGAATTTTGAGCCTAATTTAAGAGTTAAAAGCCCAAATAATTATTAATTACAACTGTTCCGGCTGGAATTTTACAATTTGGTGCAATAAATGAATCAATGACTTTGCATCCTGCGCCAATTACTGCGCCCTCACCAATTATTGAACCAGAGATCTCGCATTCACTCTCAACTACTACTTTAGGGTGAATAAATGAACCATCAGAGATTGTGCAGCGATCTGCCACCTTTGCATCTTTACTAATTATTGAGTCACCATCATGAGATGGAGTAGCTGCTGAAAAAACTTTTCCGGTGATTAAATCCTTTGATGCCTTGATCAAAGCGGCGGGAGTACCAATATCTAGCCAGTATGAGGAGTCAACAAAGCCAAATACTTTTTTATCAGCAGCTAATAATTGTGGAAAGCTCTCGCGCTCTATCGAGACCACTCGACCTACAGGGATCTCATCAATAATCGATCGGTTAAAAACATAGCAGCCAGCATTAATTAAATTACTTGGTGGGGTCTCTGATTTTTCGAGGAAGGATTTAACCCGGTCACCTGGCAGTAATTCAACACAACCATAAGCCCGGGCATCTGCAACCTGAGTTAAGTAGAGAGTTACATCCGCCTGCATCTCTTTGTGAAATTTAATTTGAGCGGCTAGATCATGAGCGCTAAGGACATCGCCATTAAAGATAACTACCTGATCGGCTGGTGATAGCAGGCTAGCAGCATTTTGAATCGCACCACCAGTACCGAGTGCAACCTCTTCAACTGCATACTTAATTTTGATACCAAATGCAGATCCATCACCAAAGTAGGGTTTGAAAACTTCAGCTAGATATGAGGTAGCTAAGACAATCTCTGAAATTCCCGCCGCTTTGGCCTTTAGGATTTGATGCTCTGTAAATGGAACACCACCAACTGGCAACATTGGTTTTGGTGATTTATTGGTGATTGGTTGTAGTCGAGTTCCCATTCCCCCGACTAGTAAAATTGCAGCAGTTGTCATGCGCTGATCCGCTCTGCCACTGATTTAATCTGCTCATCCCTTGCCGTCAATGCAATTCGAATAAAGCTCTGATCTCCGTAAAAACTTCCTGGTGTAACTAGAACACCAAGTGCGGCAAACCAATCAACGCTCTGCCAGCAATCCTCATTACGAGTGCACCAGATATATAAGCCAGCCTCACTGTGCTTAATGGTGAAACCACTCTTCGTTAATGCCGGTATCAAGATACTTCGACGGTTTTGGTATCGAGCTGATTGCTGTTGGACATGGCTCTCATCAGATAAGGCAGCTACCATCGCATTTTGAACAGGTAACGGAACCATCATGCCCGCGTGCTTTCTAATCTGGCGAATCTCGGCAATCAATAATGGATCACCAACAATAAAGGCGGCTCGATACCCCGCTAGGTTTGAGCGCTTAGAGAGTGAGTGCACCGCAATTAAATTTTTATTATCCCCGTCCGCTACCGACAAAATTGATTTGGCATCATCGCTAAAGCTTAAGTAACACTCATCGCTGGCGACTACCGCATTGTTGCGCCGAGCCCACGCAATTACCGCTCGAAGTTGTGCCTCGTTTTGTACCTGTCCAGTTGGATTAGATGGTGAGTTGATCC
>WLHY01000120.1 GCA_009702465.1 Actinomycetota bacterium | reverse complement strand
TGGATCCTCATCAATTACTGCATCTAGGATCGCTTGGTGTTGGATAATAAAATCCGCCTCAACAATTGCATGTCCAACTAGATCATCTCTGATCTTAAGTAAGGGCAAGATTAATTTACCCATCTTTTTAATCAAATCATTTTGGGTTGCCACCTGCAGCGCCTCATGAAACTCAACATCTGCTTGGGCAATCAAAGCTGAGTTTGGTCCCTCTGCGTAAAAGGCATCTGTCATCTTTTTAAGTGAACTCTTTAGTTGTGCGATATCTCTGCTACCACGTCGCTTTGCTGCAACTCTGGCTACACCAGGTTCATAGGTTGATCGAAGCTCCTCTAGATCGGTAATTAACTCAACACTAAGACCTGAAATCTGTAACCAGTTAAGCACATCCTCATCCAGTAGATCCCATTCAGCTCGTTCTAAAACAATAGTTCCAGTTTTAGTTCTTGCCCGAGTTAAGCCTTTGTCATGCAAAACCTTTAACGCCTCTCGAATTACCGTCCGACTGACTCCATACTTTTGTTCAAGTGAGTCAGAGGTCAAAATCGTGCCTGGTTCAATATCACCGTGCACGATTTTGCTACCTAACTCAATAACAATTTGAGTTGGCAGACTTCGAGAGATCTTTGTTTTCATTTAGACCAGATCAAAGGTGTCATAGATAGCAAGGGCTAGTGGTCCTTGCCCCCAAGGCACCGAAAATCCACGAGGTGTGAACTCGTAATGAGATTTACGGGTTGATGCCATTACGGCAGCGGTGACATTTTGTAATTCACCCGACTTATCAGTATCTGCAATAACACCATTTAGCGCCTTAATCATCGCTGGCTCAACGATTGATTTATCAACGATGCCAAGTTTGATCGCTCTGGCAAAACCAGCTGCCATAAAGCCAGCGGTTGATCCCTCTTCACCAGATCGCTCGCTATCTACTACACACCACCAACGACCATCTTCGCGTTGTAATTTAATCATTCCGTAAATTAATTTCTCAGCCGCCTCTTTTAACTTCTTGTAGCCAGAGTGAGATTGTGGAATCTGATGCAGTACATCCATTAAACCAAGTAGTGCCCAGCCTTGGCCGCGACCCCAGCCTTGACCCCAAGTTCCTTCAACACCATTTAAGAAGAAGTGATCAAAGATGCCAGTTGGTAATTGCAAAGCATCAACATATGCAATCGCTTGTTGCACACCAATATCGGTATAGCTTGAATTATTTAACGCCTTACCAAGCCCTGTAAAAAATGGAGGGTCAAAGTGCAGGCAATCAATACATGTTCCGCCCGGAGGTGAAGCAAGTAGTTGTGCTTCAAATGGTGGCAGCTCCTCTCCACCATAAGGTGGAATCAAACAAAGAGATTCCCAGGTATCAAAAATTCCGCGATCCTTACTTCTTGAAGATAGGTACTTAGCTAACAACTCAAGTGAGTCAAAGATCTGCTTACTGTTGGTTGCTTGCGCTACCTCGATAATTGCAACTCCAGGAGCTGTGCAATCCAATCTGCGAAATGGCTCAGGTCTGCTCGCCCAAGCAGCAAACCAGCCACGAGCAAAGTTAAAGTACTTAGGATCATCCAATAACTTTCCAGTTACTAAGATCGCTTCAAAACCAGTTGAATCACCAAAGTTCCAAGATTGATAAGACTGATTAAGTAATGTCTCGCCAACCTTTTTTAGTAGATCTAATCGCTCCTGCTTGCTGGTTGCTACCTTTACTGTGCTCATCTCTACCTTCCCTTAAACTCTGGTTTACGTTTTTCCGCAAAGGCGCGTTGCCCCTCGGCAGCATCATCAGTTGTCATGCAGTATGAGAATGAATCATTTTCATAAAGCAGACCTACCTCTAGCGGAATACTTTGTGCCATTCGCACCATATGTTTTGTCATCTGTGCTGCAATTGGCGCCTTCTCAGCAATTGATTTAGCAATCTCAATTGCCCGATCTAGTACCTTGTCGCGATCGACAATCTCCTGAATCAATCCCATTCGAAGTGCTGCATCGGCTTCAACCTTCTCGCCATGCAACAAAAATAGATTTGCATTTCCTGGTCCAACTGTGTGGGTTAGTAATTGTGTTTGGCCAGAGCCACCATGCCAGCCCCACCGAATCTCACCAGCTAAAAACTTTGCGTCTGGTGAACCAACTCGAATATCTGATGCACAAGCCATCTCTAAACCGCCACCAACTACCCAGCCATGAAGGGCTGCAACTACTGGTTTTTTAATCAACCAGATAGCACGTGCATAATCTAAATTTCGATCAAATCTATTTCGATACTCCCAATTGCTGCCGTAATCTCCTAAATCAGTTAGATCACTTCCGGCACAAAAACCCTTTTCACCCTTGCCATACAAAACTACCGCTCTAATATCTAAATTATTATTTAATTGATAGATATAAGAGTTGATCTGCTCATCCATTTTGACCGTCATCGCATTTAACTTCTCGGGGCGATTAAGAATTAAATGAGCAACATTCTCATGTATCTCTAGATCTACTGAACCGCTTAACTTATCGCTCATGCTTGCTCCTTTGTTGTGGCTACTGCACCGGAATTAATTAACTGCGATATTTTCTCTGGCTTCATATCAAGCAACTTGCCCAAGATCTCCTCAGTGTGCTCACCTAGCGCAGGTGCACCACGGCGAATACTTGGTGGAGTTTGATCCATTTTGATTGGTGGTCTGACCGTCTTTGCTGATCCACCACGAAGTTGTGATTGCTCAACGATGTAATTGGTCTCCTTGATATGTTTATCACTCATCAACTGCTCGTAGTTATAAACCGGTCCACACCAAGCACCAGCCTTATCGCAAATTTCAATCCATTCCGCAGTTGTTTTATCCTTAAATGCATTACGAATCTTCTTATAAACCTCATTACGATGCTTATGTCCATCGTTGTAATGAGCTAAGGTTTTTAGCCAATCATCATTTAAGATCTCACCCAAAATTGGCAGTGGCACCATCGCCAAAGTCAGCCAAGCATCCTTGGTTTTATAGACACCGTAAGGTGCTG
>WLHY01000012.1 GCA_009702465.1 Actinomycetota bacterium | reverse complement strand
TAATTATTGAAAATCATTACAAGGATGATTTCTGGACCGAACCTGAGTTCGCCCAGATGATGGATGTCTTTGTAGATCTAGTAAATCGCATTCCATCCCCAACCTTTGCAGTTAACTTTGATCCATCAAATGCCATTGCTGCTGGTGAAGAGCCACTTGAGTTATTAGAAAAGGTAAAGCACCGAGTTGTGACTATGCACGCTAGTGATCGCTACTTAGCTAATGGCACAATTGAAGATCTGCGCAAAGCAGAGGGTGGAACCGCCGGTTATGTCTCATTTTTCAAGCATGGCGTAATTGGCAAAGGGTTAAATGATTACGATGCAATCTTTTCAACTCTAAAAGCGGTTGGCTTTGATTCTTGGATCTCTATTGAAGATGGTGTTGATGGCATGGAGCAGATGCATGAGAGCGCTGATTTCTTAAGGGAGAAAATAAAGAAGTATTGGCCTAATTACCAGCCACGATAATGTTGTTTAGCGGCTTACCTGCTGCCAATAAATCTAATTGAGATTTAATCAATCTTCTAGCTCTTGGTTCAAATGCAGTTGTATTTCCACCAACATGTGGTGAGATCAAAACTCCCTTAGCGCTCCAAAGTGGATGACCTTCTGGAAGTGGCTCTGGATCAGTTACATCCAAGGCTGCGGTAATTCTTCCCGAGTTTAACTCTTTAACTAATGCATCAGTATCAACAATTGGTCCACGCGCCACATTTACCAGCAAGGCGCCATCCTTCATTAACGCTAATCGAGCAGCATTAAACAAATGCTTGCTCTCTTTAGTTAATGGCAAAATCAAAATGATTACATCCAAAGTTGGTAGGTGCTGATCTAGTTCAGAGATAGGCGTGGTGTTATCACGACCACTTTGGGTAAATGGCATAACAGTCACTGAAAATCCAGAGAGCATACGTGCAACTGTTGAACCAATTGAACCAAAGCCGATTACACCAATTTTGCGATCATTAATTGATTTCTCGCGAGTATGAACCCATTTACCTTTATCTTGATTTCGAACAAACTCTGGAAATCCTCGCAGCGAAGCGATTGTTAAGCCAACTGCAAGCTCTGCCGTTGAATCATCATGAATGCTTCGACCATTACACAATGTCATTCCTGGTCTTACAAACTCCATTGCATCGTCATAGCCAGCATTCGGCATTTGTAAAATTTTTAAATTAGGCATTGCCTTGGTTAACTCGAGGGCTGGTCGGCCACCCATATAGGAGGGGACATAAAAGGTAACCTGGGAAAAATCTCCACCATCAGTTGGCGTATTTGCTGGAGATAATTTTTTAAAGGCTGCTGGAACCTCTAGATCATCCCACTGCGTCCAAATTACATGGCTCATAAATTCTCTCGTTCATTTATATCAAGTGGAGTAGTAACTACCTTGTTCACTAGCTGACCAACCTCTTCAACATTAATTGTTACGACATCCCCTGCCTGAAGTGAGATATCAAGCGGTGGCACAATTCCAGTACCGGTAGAAAGTATTGCACCAACTGGAAATGATTGGCATCTAAATAGGTATTCAATTAAATCGGTAAAGCTTCGATTTAATTGGGCAAGTGAGGTTTGCGCCTGCCAAACAATATTGGCACCACGTTCAATCTTTGCATCGATTGATAGTGAGCTGTAATCGGTGATCTCCCAGATTGGTCTAATCATTGGACCAACCGCATTTGAACCATGGTAAATCTTTGCTTGCGAAAGATAAAGTGGATTTTCACCCTCGATATTTCTAGATGTCATATCATTGCAAATAGTTAAACCAATTAATTCTCGGTACTTATTTACTACGATTGCAACCTCAGGCTCTGGTACTGAAGTTAATGCATCGGCTCTAATTCCAACATTTGAATTTGTGCCAACTGTGCGCCTAGCAGTTGCCTTAAAAAACAACTCTGGTCGATCTGCTTCATAAACTAATTGGTAGACATCTGGAATTCCGCTCTCCTCTTTGCGAGCATCACGAGAGCGCTGGTAGGTAACTCCAGCTCCCCAAATCTCAGAGTCAGCAGCAATTGGTGCAGCAAGTGAACCAAAGATCTCTTCAGTGCCAGCTTGGTCAAATAAAGATTTGAACTGGTTGAGCGGTAACTCGAGGGCATCAGAGATTGTCATAACTTTTGGAATGGCAAAGTACTTTCCATCAATTGATTTTGTGATCCGGTATTGGTGAGCGGCGGTATGAATCACAGCGATAAATGCTGAGGTTGCTGTTTTGGTCTGCGCCATACACGCAATAGTATATGAAGGTGATTGAGAAAGAGTTCAGCGGTTTAACTGCAATTATTACCGGAGCCGGCTCTGGTATTGGATTAGCTGTTGCTAAAGGACTAACTGATCGTGGCGCCACAGTATTTGGTTTTGATCTAGCTGAAGGTCAGATGGCTGGCGTAGCAAAGTTCATTAAGTGCGATATTGGTGATAACAACTCAGTATCTAATGCCTTCGCAGAGTTTAGTAAACAAAGCTCACAATTAGATATCTTGATAAATAACGCTGGAATTGGCTCACTTACTACGGTAGAGCATGAGACAGATGAGATTTGGCAAAAGGTTTTAAATGTAAATGTAATTGGAACAGCACGTGTATCACGGGCAGCGATTCCACTACTTCGTAAATCAAAAACTCCAGCAATTGTTAATACTGCCTCTATTGCAGCAACAGATGGAATTCCAAATAGAGCTGCATACAGCGCTTCAAAGGGTGCGATCCTCACCTTAACTTTGGCTATGGCGACCGATCACATAAAAGATAAAATTAGAGTTAATGCGGTAAACCCTGCTACGACAGATACACCATGGGTACAAAGATTATTAAATCAATCTGATGATGCAAATGCCGCCCGTGATGCACTCGCTGCTCGGCAACCAATGGGTCGATTAGTTACCCCTGATGAAATCGCTTCGGCAATTATCTTTCTAGCCAGTCCACTGCAAGCATCCACTACAGGAACAACTTTGAATATCGATGGTGGATTGCACTCACTTCGGATACCTAAATGATCAATAATTATCGATTCGGTGCATACGCCCTGCTGGCGATTGGATTAATTAATTTAAGGTACCAAACTGGAAATGCCAATAATTTGAATACCAGCTCAGTATTGGTTGGCCTTGGAATCATCGGCTTGTTAATTACCTTTATTCCACCGTTCAAATCATTTTTACTTCGCAAAAGCATAAAAATTACAGCCTTGATTATTTTTTGTGCAGCAATTGTGTATGGATTCGCTATCTAAGTAATGCAACTTTCTGAGATCAAAGCAAGATGGAATGAAGTTTTAGATTTACTTTTAATGGAGGATCGAATCACCTGGCTAGCATTTTTTGATGCCCGGTTAGTTTCTTATGAAAATCATCAATTAACCTTAGATTTTGCTGATAGTCAGAAGTTTGCTGGCCCGCATGATTTTAAAGCAACTCGCAATCCAGATCACACTGCAAGATTAATTGCGGCGATTAAACGAGTTTTTGGAGAAGATGCATCCATAATTGAGCAATGATAAGTTTTAAAAAATTGGGCATTCTTGCCTTATCGCTAGTGATGATGGTTGGAAATTTAATCCAGCCTGCAAATGCGGCAACTGTTTCAGTAACTTTAAATGTTTCAACCACGCCAAAAGCTGGTGAATCGATCATTACCTTTTACGGTCAGGTAAAACCTGCGGCAAGAGCAGCAATAAGTATTAACTCCTTTAATGGCGTAACTTGGAATAAAACATCGTTAAAGACCACCTCATCAAGCAGTGGATCCTGGCGAATTACCACAGTGGCCACCGCAGTAAAGGCAGAGGGCCAGTATCAAGCTATTGCGGTAGTAGGCAATAAAAAGAACATATCAAAAACTGCAAATTTTAAAATTGATAACTCATTAACCTTTGCTGATCAAAATACATTACTTGCCGGATATGGACCTGGTGGTCATATTCATGGAACTGATATCAGTAGATGGCAACATCCAAATGATAAGCCAATTGATTTTCAAAAGAAGTTTAAAGCTGGAATGCGATTTGTTTTAATTAAGGGCTCAGATTCACAGGAAAGAGCTGACCAATTAACTATGCGATGGTTGGTGGAAGATCGAAATGCAGCACAAGCTGCAGGTATTTATACCGGAATGTATCACTTCGCATACCTTCCAGACAGTACAGATTTAGCTTACATACAACGTGATGCAAGAGCGCAGGCCCAAAAAGTAATTTGGCGATTGGCATCTTTGGGTGGATACAATGAAATGGATCTGCCAGTCGCCCTAGATCTAGAACAAAATTGCGTGCGCAGAAATACCTCTGGAAATTGCACAAAGTACTTAGGTCGATCACTTGTTACAGCATGGGCAGAGACCTGGCTTGAAACAGTTGCTGAAAAAACTGGCCGCAAACCATTTCTTTACTCATATGCCAGTTTTCTAGAGAGTGCAATGGTTCGAAGTGAAAAGCTGCGTCAGTATCCACTTTGGCTTGCGCAGTATGGAATTAATCCAGCGGATCCAATTGCCCAACCTGGTTTAAAAACTGTTGGTTGTTTTGTTCACTCTTGGAGCACCGCTAACTGTTCATCTCAATGGCAGATTTGGCAGTACTCATCCTGCGGAATTGGTCCAAAGTACGGTGTACCGAGTGGCAGATTAGATTTAAATGTTTTCCGAGGCACACCTGAAACATTTATGTCATTGGTAAAGGGTAAGTGGCAGCCAGAACCAGCAGATTTAATGCCGGTTAATGAACCAACTGCCATGAATATTCTCTCGGTTGCAAGCAATACGACCAATCAACCAGTTGAAATAAGTGTCGAGGTTAATCGCAATATTGGTTCACCAGTTGTTACTGGAACAGTTGTTTTTAGACCAACTGATAAAACAATCAAAATTAAATCACAAAGTGCTGTTCGGGCAGCCAGTGGTCGATGGTTAATTAGATTAATCGGCGTACCTGCAGGATCGATCCCTGGCACTGTTAATTTTGTCGATACTACAAAAACACATGCTGAGATTGAATTGCCATTAACCCTTAATGTTGTTCAAGGTCCGGTTCTGCCGACTCCTACTCCAACACCTAAGCCAAGCATTAGTAAAAAACCAGTAGATAGCTGCGCTAACCAAATCAGAATCTGATTTTCCTCGGCTAGAGTTGCCACCTATGAAGCAGAAATTATCTGGCTCGGTGGTTAGATCTGATTTGAAATTATCAGATGGTCGCACGATCTCTTACTACGATAGCAAGCAGAACGATCGCACCGCCATTGATTCCCGCGATGAAGCGGCGCAACCTGGTATCGGACATCTACGACTAGATGCTCTCGTAAATGAATGGGTCGTAGTTGCATCTCATCGCCAACATCGAATTTTTCTACCGCCCAAGGAGTTGTGTCCGCTCTGTCCAACAACAGCAGAGAAAAAAACTGAGATTCCTGATTCAAATTATGAGGTAGTAGTTTTTGAAAATCGCGCGCCAGCTTTGCGCTCACCTGCCAGCAATTGGGCGCTACCGAGTATCACTGGAATTGAAACCCCAGATGCTGATGCAGCTGGTGCATGTGAAGTAGTTTGTTACACCGCAGATCACAACACCTCATTTGCAAAATTATCAATCCAACAGATTCGCACAGTATTAGAGGCTTGGAAGGATCGAACCGCTGAACTATCTAAGCTCCCTTACATTGCACATATTTTTCCATTTGAAAATCGTGGCGAAGAGGTTGGCGTAACACTCTCCCACCCACATGGCCAAATTTATGCATACTCATTTTTGCCGCCCCGTATCGTTCAGATGTTAGAGGCAGCTGCTACTCACCTTAAGAAAACAGGTCGAGTACTACTTGATGATGTCATTGCCCGTGAAGTTAAGGATAAAGAGCGAGTAATTGCGCAAAATGATGAGTGGATCGCCTTTGTTCCATATGCCGCCCGTTATCCATTTGAGATTCACTTAGCGCCAAAACGTTCAGTTGCCGACTTTACCCAGTTAGATGATGCGCAATCACAATTGTTTGCACCCATCGCTAAAGAGATATTGGCAAGATTAGATGGCGTATTTGGCATCGAGATGGCTTACATAGCCTCTTGGTATCAAGCACCAGTGCGATCTGGTCGCGACAGCATGCGTCTGCATTGGCAGATAGTTTCAGTACGACGACAACCTGGAAAATTAAAGTACCTATCTGGATCTGAATCTGGAATGGGCGCCTTTGTTATGGATTTAGCGCCAGAGCAATCTGCGCAACAGTTACGGGATGTAAAGCTTTAAAGTTTATTAAGAGACTGGCGTTATTGAGATAACCTCAACACCACCAATTGAACCCAAAACATTTAGTAAGTCAGTTGGATCAGATCCTGGAACTGCGATCGTAATGTCATCAACACCTCGGCCATTCTCACTTCTTAAAACAACTAAGCCGCGAATATCTCCACCAGCAAAACCAATTGCAGATGCGAGTGCGCCAAGTGAGCCGGGACGGTCAGGTAGAGAGACCTGAACTCTAAATAATGCCATGCTCCCTGAATTGGACTCGAACCAATAACCTGCCGGTTAACAGCCGGCTGCTCTGCCAATTGAGCTATCAGGGATTAAACCAATCTGGGGATTGATTGGCGAAGGTGAATAGTAGCGAACTTCTTTACACCCACAAAAATACTTAAATTTTTACGCAGTTTACGCCTCTCCTAGCGCCAACTCTTTCTGAACTCGACGCGCTGCCTCCATGGCAACTAACTGGCCAAATATCTCTTGGTACTGCTCATCATTTTCTACTGGGTTTAATCGCTGCAGCGTAGATTTAATCTCTGCAATAGCGCGAGTTAATGCGACCTCTCGTAATCGAGCAAAGATGCTGGTGATGTAACGATCAGAGACCTCACCATCTGTACGGATTGGTTCAACCGTCAGCTCTGTTACCAATGACTTCATCTCATCACTATCGCACTTTTCGAGCAATGATTCTGTTGTAAAGGTATCTGCTGAATCAATTAATTTTCGAAGTGAATCATACGCAGGGTATGAGAAAGCATTTGGTTCAAGATCTACCCAACTAGATGCTAGATCTGAGATTTGTAACTTAACCTTTAATACTTCGCGCTCTAGCACCAAAATTGGATCGGTTAAATTCACCTGTGAAGGTTGCGTGCTTTCAGCGCGAGATCCACTGCGCTTTACCGCAGTCGCCACAATATCTACCTCCATGCCCAACCAACCTGCAAGTAAACGCACATACTCTGGGCGAAGCGAGGCATCTCGAATCTTGCCGATTAATGGCGCCACTTGATTTAAGGCATTAACTCTTCCTTCTGGCGCGCTAATGTCATATGCAGCAATTACAGATTTAATGGCAAACTCAAATAACGGGACTCGGCGTGCAATTAATTCGCGAACTGCAGCATCTCCATTCGCTTGGCGCAACTCACATGGATCCATTCCACTTTTTTCAACTGCCACAAATGTTTGTGCCACAAACTTTTGATCATCTTCAAATGCGCGAAGTGCTGCCTTTTGACCTGCTGCATCGCCATCAAAGGTAAAGATAACCTCGCCACGAAATGCATCTGCATCCATTAACAATCTTCGGATGATGCGAATATGTTCATCACCAAATGCGGTTCCACAGGTTGCAACTGCAGTTGTGACACCAGCTAGATGAGCTGCCATAACATCGGTATAACCTTCAACAATTACTACTTGGCGGGTTTTAGAGATCTCCTTCTTTGCCATATCTAAACCGTAGAGAATTTGATTCTTCTTATAGATTGGTGTTTCTGGTGAGTTTAAGTATTTAGGTCCTTGATCAACATCATCACTTGCTAGTTTGCGTGCACCAAATCCAACAACATCACCTGAAATATCCTTTACCGGCCAGATTAAACGATTGCGGTAACGATCAATTGGTCCTCTGGTGCCCTCTTTAACTAAGCCGGCCAGCATTAACTCCTCATCGGTAAATCCCTTACCTTTTAAAAATTTGTACAAGCTATCCCACTCATCTGGTGCGTAACCGACGCCAAAGTTTTTTGCAGCATCTCGATCAAAGCCACGCTTTGTTAGGAAATCACGACCATGTTGGGCTTGTGGCAGTTGTAACTGCTCTTGGTAATAAGTAGCAGATGCTAAATTTGCTGCAACTAATCTAGAGCGATTAATTGATGGTCCTGTGGTTGTGCCACCAGCTTCATAAGTGAGCGTGTAACCAATTCGATCAGCTAGGCGTTCAACAGTTTCAGTAAAGGTTAAGTGCTCTAACTTCATAATAAATGCAATTACATCTCCACCGACTTGGCAGCCAAAGCAATGAAAGTATCCCTTGCTTGGGGTTACATGAAAGGATGGTGATTTCTCATCATGAAATGGACACAAACCTTTTTTCTGACCGCCGCCAGCACCCTTTAATTGAACATAATCTCCAACAACATCATCAATTGGGCTGTGGTCGCGCACATAAGCAACATCGGTATCTTTAATTCGGCCAGCCATGGGGTAATCCTATTTAACTTTTAATTTACTTCTGGCCAGTAAGTTTTGAGTGCAAGATTTGAGCGCCAGGATCGGTTAAAGAGGCCACTTGGTCAATTACTACTCGAAGTCGTTGCTGATCATTTTCAGCGCTCTGCCAATCCTGCAAAAAGAAGCTTTCAAGTGACTCTGGTGCGCTTGAAAGTATCGCCTCGACCAACTCGCTGAGTAATTGTTGTTGTTCGGCGTAGCGCTTTTGTGATGCGGCAGCGTTAATTACATAATGACCAGCCATAGATTTAAGTAGCGCTACCTCAACCCGCTGCTGCCTTGGCACAATTAAATTTGCGTTATACCTAGTTAAATCACCATCACCATACTTTTCTTGCGTAGCAACCTCTGCTGCTTGGGCAAATCTGCCAATTAATTGAGATGCTAGATCTTTTAATCTGGCTAAAGATCGATGAGTGCCATCGTAATACTTTGGCCAGCAAGATAACTTTTGTAGATCAGTTAGCGCTTGGGCCATTTCAGCCTCGGTGATATCAGCCAGATATGAATCTTGAGCAACGGTAAATAACTTTGGCAGATCATTACTTAATTGATCAAGCTTAATCTGACCACTTACTAAGGAGTCCTCTAGATCATGAACGCTATAGGCGACATCATCAGACCAATCCATAATCTGGGCTTCCATACTTGTCTTCCCACTTTCAACACCCTGTCGATACCAATTAAAGATTTCGAGATCATCGGTATAAACACCAAATTTGCGAGCATTTTCCGCCCGCTGCCATGGGTATTTAGTTGCTGCATCTAAGGAGCTGCGGGTTAAATTCAATCCAATTGATTTGCCATTAGGTAAGACTGTCTTTGCTTCTAATCTAATTAGTAATCGCAAACTTTGTGCATTTCCTTCAAAGCCACCACATGAATCTGCTAAAAGATTTAACGCCTCTTCACCATTATGACCAAAGGGTGGATGTCCCAGATCATGAGCTAAGCAAGCACCCTCCATTAAATCTGGATCTGCGCCAAGAGCTGCGCCAAGCTCGCGACCAACTTGCGCACACTCAAGTGAGTGAGAAAGTCTGGTTCGAGGAAAATCAGTCGCCCATGGAACAGCTACCTGCGTTTTAGCAGCAAGTCTTCTTAGAGCAAAGGAGTGAATAATTCTTGCGCGATCACGAGCAAACTCGGTTCGGCCACCTCGTTTAGCTGGTTCATCTAAAAATCGCTCGCGATCAAACTCGGTATAACCAGAGTGCTCATTTGCTGCGCGTAACACCATTTACTAATCCTATCTACGGCAGGGCCAGTGCTTAAATCACCCGATCACTTAAGGAGATACCAAATCGGCCAACTGTTATATATGCTAAATAAGCTGCACTTTCGCGAAGTAAGTAACGCAACTTTGAATTCTCTAATGCACCTGGTCCGGTTTGACTCGATGCGCAAGATGCGGTGACTGATAAATCCTTTGCCATCGTCATGGCACGTAAACAATGATAAGAGTCGGTCACAATCAACACCGAAGTAAATTTCGCTTTGTTCATAGCCGCTACATACGCCTCGGTGCTCCCTAAGGTGTCGCGTCCTTTGGGAATAGCTTGAATGCTTTTCTTTGGAACCCCATTAGCAATTAACCAGTTATATCCAGCAGCTGCCTCTGTACTTCTATCCCCTGGTGCACCTGCGCCAACGGTATAAATCACCTTTGCCATCTTATCTTTGTAATTATCACTGGCACTTTGCAATCGAGCAAGCAGAAGCTCACTTGGCCGGCCATCAAATTGAGCAGCACCCAAGACAACAATTACATCACTTTTAACTGGAGTTAAATTATTTGCGGTGTACCAGACATTACCAATAACATAAATTGGAATGATTATTATCAAGAGAAATACAAATGCAATAATCTTTCTAATAAATTTAAAGATAAACATATTGATCCGGCTCAGCCACCAGAAACAGAGTCATCAATGGTGATACTTACTAACTCATCTGGATCCTTTAGCCAACCATCTGGAAGTGAAACTGGCCGACCATGACTTGTGCGACCACGAGGTGCATCTCCGACCTCGGTTGGATATGGCTGCTCCTCTAAATTTGAAAGTAAATCCTGCATCTCTTGCAATGATGCAACCATGCCAAGTGAGGATCTAACCTCGCGTGGTACGCGAAAACCCTTTAAGTACCAAGCCATATGTTTGCGAAGATCGCGCATAGCTCGATCCTCATTTTCAAAGTAGGTAATTAACAATTGCGCATGACGTAACATAATTGCTCGTACCGCAAATAAGGTTGGATTACTTCTGTTGTTATCTCCGGCAAAGGCGCTTACTAGATCAGCAAACAACCAAGGTCTGCCCAGACAACCGCGACCAACAACAACGCCGGCACATCCAGTTTGTTCCATCATCGCAACACCATCAGCACCACTCCAGATATCGCCATTTCCTAAAACTGGAACGCCAGTGGGCGCTAAATGTTCTACTAAATCTGCAATCTTGCTCCAATCAGATTTGCCTTCATAAAGTTGAGAGGCGGTGCGAGCATGAAGTGCAACCCAAGCAACACCTAAATCAGCAGCACTCTTCGCCGCTTCGCGATAGGTATGGTGTTCATGATCAATACCAACCCGCATCTTTACCGTTACCGGCATTCCATACTTGCTTGCTGCTTTTACGGAAGCTTCAACAATTGATGAGAACAACCTTCGCTTATATGGAAGTGCTGCGCCACCACCACGTTTTGTCACCTTTGGAACTGGACAACCAAAATTTAAATCTATGTGATCAGCTAAATTTTCAGCTCCCAACAAATCAATCGCCTTACCAACAACATTGGGATCAACTGCGTAAAGTTGGATTGATCTTGGTGTTTCACCAATACCTGGCTTAATTAATCTAAAGGTTTCCTCGCGTCTTTCAATTAATGCTCGAGCAGTAACCATCTCGGAAACAAATAAACCAGCGCCTTGCTCGCGGCAAAGTGTGCGAAATGCCGAGTTTGTAATACCAGCCATTGGTGCAAGAACTACCGGGGTATCTAAGACCACCTCATTGTTTACAAAGTTGCCATTAGAAATCGGCAGCCGAAGTGGCTTAACCTGCGTTAACAATTAAGCGCCCAATAATTTTGGCGCTAGGTAACTTTGAACCTGATCTAAGGAAATTCGAGATTGCGCCATAGTGTCGCGCTCTCGGATAGTTACCGCTTGATCATCTAATGATTCAAAATCAACTGTGATACAAAATGGAGTTCCGATCTCATCCTGGCGACGGTATCTGCGACCAATTGCACCAGCATCATCAAAATCAACATTCCAATTTTTTCGCAGCTCCATCGCTAAATCCTTTGCCTTTGGCGATAGATCTGCATTTCGAGATAGTGGAAGCACCGCAACCTTTACTGGTGCCAGCCTTGGATCTAACTTCATGACTGCACGCTTTTCCATCTCGCCCTTTGAATTTGGTGCTTCATCCTCAGTAAAGGCATCCATCATGAAGGTTAGGGCGCAGCGATCAACACCAGCTGCTGGCTCAATTACATATGGTGTCCAACGTTCATTTTTCTCTTGATCAAACCAGGTTAGGTTCTCACCGGATGCTGCACTGTGCGCCTTTAAATCAAAATCGGTGCGGTTCGCAATTCCTTCTAGCTCGCCCCACTCAGTTCCTGCGAAATCAAATTTGTACTCAATATCTGCAGTGCGTTTTGAGTAATGAGATAACTTCTCTTTCGGGTGATCATAAAT
>WLHY01000119.1 GCA_009702465.1 Actinomycetota bacterium | reverse complement strand
TATATATGGATCTTTATTGGCAGGAAGCAGTAAAGAGTTAAGTGATTTAGTGGCAAGTGATCCGATAGGTGCGCTGACAACCTTGCTGCCGACTTGGTACTTGATCCCATTTGCATTTGTTGCGGTATTGGGATTAATTGGTGGTGCAATCCTTAATTTGTATTCATCTGGATTAACTTTGGTTTCAATCGGCTTGCCAGTTAAACGGCATGTGGCAGCAGCTATTGATGGTGCGATTATGACGGTTGGAACAATTTACTTAGTTTGGTTTGCTAAGGATTTTTTTGTTCCTTTTCAAGGATTTTTAATTACTTTGGGTGTGCCGGTGGCTGCGTGGTCTGCGATATTTGTGGCAGATGTTTTGATGCGCAAGAGTTATGCAGAGGCAGATCTATTCACAGTCAAAGGTCGCTACGGTGCGTGGAACTTTAAATCAATTGGTTTGGTTGCATTTGGCGCGGTAATTGGTTGGGGTTTGGTTACAAACTCATTAGCTGGTTGGTTATCCTGGCAGGGATACTTGTTGGGGCCAATTGGTGGCAGAGATGGGCAGTGGGCTTACGCAAATTTAGGTGTGATTGCTGCTCTAATAATTGGTTTTGTTGGGCATATTGTTTTATCTAGAAGAGATATTAAAAAGCAGGAGTTACTTTAGTTTTTCCAAGAGGTAAATAGCGGGCGGCCTTCGGCATATCCTGCTGCTGATTGGATACCAATTACGGCTTTATCGTGGAACTGGGCTAAGGAGCTGGCGCCAGAGTATGTGCAGGAAGAGCGAAGACCAGCGATGATTTCATCAATTAGATCCTCAACGCCCGGACGGGTTGGGTTGATATACATTCTTGAGGTAGAGATTCCCTCTTCAAATAATGATTTACGTGCACGATCAAATGCATCCTCAGTTGCGGTTCGTGCTGCTACTGCTCGGGCAGAGGCCATACCAAAGGACTCTTTATATAGGCGGCCATCATTATCTTTACGTAGATCACTTGGTGATTCATATGTGCCAGCAAACCAGGAACCAATCATTACTTGGGCAGCACCTGCAGCAAGAGCAAGTGCGACATCGCGGGGGTGGCGAACGCCGCCATCTGCCCAAATTGTTTTGCCATGTTTTTTCGCCTCTGTTGCGCACTCAAGCACGGCAGAGAATTGTGGGCGGCCAACACCTGTTTGCATACGGGTTGTGCACATCGCACCTGGTCCAACACCAACTTTGATGATGTCTGCACCTGCCTCAATTAATTGTTTTGTACCTTCAGCGGTTACAACATTTCCAGCAACAATAGGAATCTTAGGATTTAAAGCTTTGATTACTTTCAGTGCTTCAATCATCTTCTTTTGGTGACCATGGGCGGTGTCGACAACTAAAAGATCAGCGCCTGCTTCAATTAAAAACTTTGCTTTGGCTGCTACATCACCATTGATACCGACCGCTGCTGCGACCTTTAACTTGTTGTTGGCATCAACTGATGGTTTGTACATGGTGGCCCGAAGTGCGCCGGTGCGGGTAATGATGCCGACTAACTTTCCGCTCTTATTAATTACTGGGGCAAGCTTTCGTCCCTTTTGGGTTAGGTACTCAAATGCTTCGCGTGGTGATAGATCATCGGTTAAGGTGATTAAGTCACGGGACATAATTTGTTGCAGTTGGGTGAAGCGATCAACATTTTCACAATCTGCTTCGGTAATAATTCCAACTGGGGCATCATTTTCAACAACAATAAGCGCGCCATGAGCACGTTTAGTAATTAGATCAATTGCATCTGCAACCGTTTCAGTTGGCTTTAAAGTTACTGGTGTATCAAAGATTAGGTGTCGGGATTTAACCCAGTTAATTACATCAGCGACAATCTCAAGTGGAATATCTTGTGGGATAACCGCCATGCCACCTCGGCGGGCAACAGTCTCTGCCATGCGACGGCCAGAGATGGCGGTCATGTTGGCAACGACTAGGGGAATGGTGGTGCCGGCGTTATTTGGTGAGCTTAGATCCACATCCATGCGGCTTGCGATTTCAGAGTGCGACGGAACCATAAAGACATCGTCATAAGTAAGGTCGTAAGCGGGGGTATTTAAGAAACGCACGTGTCGAAATTATACGCAGTTCTCAGGTGCGCCCTAGCCAGATTGGCCCGCACCGATGGCTGGAAATTGCTAGGGTTCTAGTACCTCACAGCGATAGGTATAGCGAAAAGTAAGGAGTCAATTGGCCGACGACGACGATATCAATTCGGAAGAGATAATTACCGAAGAGATGCTTTGGGAGCGAATTCCAGAGGTTGAAGGATTAGATCGTGCAAATACTTACTATGAATTAAGTGCGCGTATCTATGCACGTGGTCAATATGATGAAGCGCTAGCGCTGGCTGAAACTGCGCGGGATATTTATTCAGATTTAGGTGCGGTTGCACCAACAGAAGGATTAGCTCAGGCCTACTCAGCGATTGGTTACAACTTAAATCAATTAAAGCGAATGAATGAAGCGGCTAATGCCATGAGTAAAGCGGTTGAATTGCTGCGCGAAACAAAATCGCCGATGGCGATTGAACTTGCCTGCACTTTGGGTGAGTGGTGGTTTAACTCAACGGAGTATGAGAAAACTATTGATTGCATGAATCAATGCGTGCAAGAGCACCTGGTTGATGGCAATGATTCAGGTGCAGCTAATGATTTACATTTAATTGGTTGTGCTTACCGTGAATTAAAAAATTACGACAAATCACTTGAGGCTTTCCGCGAGGCTCGAGCCTTGTTTAAAAGATTAAAAGAGGTAATTAATGTGGCAAGGTGTGATCAAAAGATTGCGCACTGCTTAACAGAGCTAGGGGACGCCGAAGGTGCGCTAATTGCAGCGCAGAAATCTTTAGATGTATTTGTTACCGCTCACGACCACCGCCGTGAGACCTACTCTTCATTTGAGTTAGGCAAAGCCCAGATGGGACTTGCTCAATATGAAGAGGCGCTAATGACACTGGAAAATGTATTAGAGAGTGTGACCGAGGCTGAGTTTAAAGATTTTG
>WLHY01000118.1 GCA_009702465.1 Actinomycetota bacterium | reverse complement strand
GGGTGAGTTAGCTGATGCAAAAAATCAGGTAACAGTTTGGTTGATCCCAGAAACTTTAGCTAACACCAATTTAGCCAGTAAAAAGGTTGATGATTACCTAAATGTCGAGGTAGATGTAATAGCTAAGTATGTAGAGCGATTAATCGCCCGTGGTGAAAAATAATGAGTAATATAACAACCGCGCTATCGCAATTTAAAGCTGGAAAGTTCCTAATTGTCACCGATGATAAAAACCGGGAGGATGAGGGAGATTTAATTCTCTTGGCACAATCTGCAACCACCGAGCAGATCGCCTTTATGGTCCGGTACACATCTGGTGTTATTTGTGCTGCCATGGATAGTGCAACTGCCAAGCGATTGAAGTTGCCACCAATGGTCAAGCGCAATGAAGATAACCACTCAACTGCATTTACAGTCAGTGTTGATCTAATCAAAGATCGCACAACTGGAATTTCAGCCCAAGAGCGAGCCAATACCTTGCGTGCATTAGGCAGCAGTAATTCAGTGGCTGCAGATTTTGCAAGACCAGGACACATCTTTCCGCTAATTGCAGTTGATGGCGGATTACAAGAGCGAGCAGGTCACACCGAAGCTGGGGTGGCGCTTTGCCAATTAACCGATACAAATCCAGTGGCGGTAATTTGTGAGTTAGTAAATGATGATGGTTCGATGATGCGCGGTGCGCAGTTGGCAGAGTTTGCCAAAGCACATCAGATCGAGATTATCTCAATTGCGCAGCTGCGCGAGATTGCGCCAGTAGTTAACAAAGCTTCTAAGCCAGGCTTTACTTGGGCCAAACTGCCACTTAACAATGATCTATGGCAGATCACCACCTTTACCTCAAACTTTGGTACCGAACATGCCATCCTGAAATTTGGTGAGTTAACCACAAAGCCACTGGTGCGGATTCATTCAGAGTGCTTAACTGGTGATGTCTTTGGTTCACTTCGCTGTGATTGCGGTGATCAACTACTTAAATCTATTGAGCTGATTAAAAAGCAGGGCAGTGGCTTGATTATTTACCTGCGTGATCATGAAGGTCGTGGCATTGGACTTGCCCAAAAAATTGCAGCTTATGAGTTGCAAGACAAGGGTGAAAATACAGTTCAGGCAAATATCTCATTGGGACATGCAGTAGATGAGCGAAGTTACCAGGATGCGGTTTTGATATTACAGGCATTAGAAATTAAGGAGATTGATCTGCTTAGCAATAATCCAGAGAAGTTTTCCCAGCTAATAAAATCTGGAATTAAGGTTAATCAACTGCCAATTCAAACAACCGCTAATTCACATAATAAAGATTACTTAAAGAGTAAGAAAGAGATCCTCAACCACGCACTAGGAGATATCTAATGAGCCATGGCGCACCAAAGATCCAGATTAAGCAACATCCAAATCTGAAGGCGGTAATTATTTCGGCATCATGGCACCCAGAGATTTGTGATGCATTAGTTGCCGGCGCCAAACGTGGATTGGCTGCGGCTGGAATAACCTCACCAACAATTAAAACGGTAGCTGGCTCCTTTGAATTACCACTGGCTGCGCAATTAGCATTTGATCAAGGATTTGATATTGCAGTGGTTGTTGGCTTGGTGCTTCGTGGTGAAACTCCACACTTTGATTATGTTTGCCAAGGTGTAACAGATGGCGTTATGCAGGTAAGCCTTAGTAGATCAAAGCCAATTGGTTTTGGAGTTTTAATGTGTGATCAATTATCTCAGGCACAAGATCGTGCCGGTATTGCTGGGAGTAAAGAGGATAAAGGGTATGACAGCGCATTAGCTGCGCTGTCAGTACTCTAATTAGTAATCGAAATCCCCGCCTCGGCCCGTAACCTTTTTACCGCGCTTGCGCTTACCCTCATACTTAAAGAGTAAGAACAAAACGAAGAGACCGAATGCGGTGATTATTAAAAATTGCGTGGTCATCAATTAACCTAGAATTGACCAAACTACCAAGGCAAACACTGCAAAACCAAAGCCGATAATTGCAGCTGCTGAGATCTTCAAAAAATCACCAGAAGCAGCAATTTGCTTACCTAGCTCAGATTTGCTCTTTACATTCTTCAGATCAACTAGTACTGCTTGACCTTCGCGCACCGCTGCGTACTGACTCATCATGGAGAGAATTCCAGTAATAGCTGCAACACCAACTGCTAAAAACTTAGTGGCATCTGATGCATCAGCAAACTTATCAAAGCTAGCTAGTGCAACCAGTGCGGTTAAAACAAGTGCTGGTGCCATTTGCGCATTAATTATTTGTGAGCGCATGCCATTCCATAACTTAATTAAGGCTTTCTCATCCATTTATTAACTCCTTCTCAGATAACATTTTTGCTATCTCTTACCTACAAATATACAGGTGGGATTTGATAAATATGGGATTACAGTTAAGCCATGCAGCGAGTTAAGGGATTACTTAAGGCATCTCACTTTGGGCCGACCCTTTTAGTAACCGCAATCTCATTTGGCTTCGCTACCTATTACTGGTGGGAGGGCCCAGCTTATGTAATCGCCTTTGGAGTATTTACTGGGCAATTAGTAGTTGGTTGGAGTAATGATCTTTATGATTTTGCAGATGATTTAAAACATAATCGCCAGAACAAACCTTTGGTAAGTGGTGCTATTACAAAAGAGTATTTACAAAGGTGGCTGCGACTTATGGTGCCATTTTCATTTATCGCAAACCTGGCCGGTCCACTTGGAGTAAACGGTGGCTTGGTTTATATGCTTGGCGTCGCCTTTGGTGTGGCATACAACTTCTACTTTAAATTCTCACCACTTTCACCACTGCCATTCGCAATAGCATTTGCCGCACTACCTTCCTGTATTGCGATTTCAAAAGATATAACCCCGCCAACTTGGATGTGGGCAGGGGGCGCACTCTTTGGTATGGCCGCCCACTTTATAAATGTAATTAAGGATATGAAAGAGGATCAGATCAGCGAGATAAAGGGTTTGCCACAAATACTTGGCACTAGAAAATCAATTGTTGCCGCCTCATTATTAACAACACTTGGCATTGCAGTACTGATTTACTCATGAATGGTTCACTTGCTTTAGTT
>WLHY01000117.1 GCA_009702465.1 Actinomycetota bacterium | reverse complement strand
TGGTAGCGGAGGCGGGATTTGAACCCACGACACAGCGATTATGAGCCGCTTGCTCTACCAAGCTGAGCTACCCCGCCAAACTTTTTTTAAATTACTTTTCTATATTTAATTTTCTTACAGTTACTGCTTTATTCGAGCCCCCTAACGGAATCGAACCGTTGACCTTTTCCTTACCATGGAAACACTCTACCGACTGAGCTAAGGGGGCACTTACACGGTTAAGAGTACAACTGTTTAATACCTTGGCGAAATTACTGCATAAATTTGCAGCTCCTCAATTAAATCTATTTGTAACCAACGGTACAAACGAGGTTGATCTCATTGCGATAAAAATTAAGTAGTGTTCAAAACTCTTAATTGGTGGCGGGTGAAGGATTTGAACCTTCGAAGGCAGAGCCGGCGGATTTACAGTCCGCTCCCATTGGCCGCTCGGGCAACCCGCCAAGGATTGTTAAGCGCGGTGAAGTGTAAAGCCTTCACTCGCACATTGCCAAAAGTTAATTATTTATCGCTGGTTATCCTGATATCTAGCAATAAATCTCACATGATCAGGCTCTAGCTCTGAAACACTTCGAGCACCTAATAACTTCATTGTTCGAACCATCTGTGTCTTTAAAATTTCTAGCGAACGATCAACACCTGGTTTCCCGCCAGCCATTAAGCCATATAAATATGCACGACCGATCCAAGTAAATTTAGCACCAGCAGCTAAGGCAGCGACAACATCTGCACCATGCATAATTCCGGTATCAAGGTGGACCTCTGCCTTATCACCAACCGCTTTTACTACCTCGGGTAGTAAGTGAAGCGGAACTGGCGCTCTATCTAATTGGCGACCACCATGATTTGAAAGAATTATTGCATCCGCACCAGCTTTAACAGATTCAATAGCATCATCCACATTTTGAATACCCTTAACAACTAAATTGCCCTGCCATTGGCTGCGAATCCATTTTAAATCCTCGTAAGTAACTGTTGGATCAAACATCGAATCAAGTAGCTCGGCAACAGTTCCATTCCAAGTATCAAGTGAGGCAAATTTAAGTGGATCGGTTGTTAAGAAATTTAACCACCAAGCTGGTCTTGGGATTGCATTTAAAATTGTCTTTGAGGTTACTGATGGCGGAATTGTCATGCCATTTCTTACATCTCGTAATCGAGCACCAGCAACTGGCACATCAACAGTTAATACCAAGGTATCAAAGCCAGCTTTTTTGGCACGATCAACCAATGCCATGCTGCGATCGCGATCCTTCCACATATAAAGTTGAAACCAATTACGGCCATCAGGTGCAGCTCTGGCAACATCCTCAATTGATCTTGTTCCCATTGTTGAAAGTGTGTAAGGAATTCCAGCATCACGTGCTGCGCATGCACCGGCGTATTCGCCTTCGGTTTGCATCATGCGAGTAAAACCAGTTGGTGCAATGCCAATTGGCATACTGGAGTTTTTTCCTAACATGTTGACTGTTAAATCAATCTCTTTAACATTACGCAAAATACGTGGTGAAAACTCTAGATTTTCAAATGCAGATCTGGCGCGCTGTAATGAGCTTTCCGAATCTGCACCACCATCGGTGTAATCAAATGGTGCTTGGGGTGTACGGCGCTTAGCGATACTTCTTAAATCATAAATTGTTAATGCTCGGGAGAGTCTGCGCTTGCGGCCATTAATAATTGGCTTACGAAATTTGAGTAGTTGAA
The DNA here is from genome assembly GCA_009702465.1 of Actinomycetota bacterium. Classification (GTDB taxonomy): domain Bacteria; phylum Actinomycetota; class Actinomycetes; order Nanopelagicales; family Nanopelagicaceae; genus Nanopelagicus. Next base: position 1,366 of record WLHY01000117.1, on the reverse strand, counting down.
GGAGATCGATCGGGTTTGGAATACGCCGTCTTACTTTGACTGATGCCATATATTCTCGCCTCGATTAAGTATCTCGTTGAATCAATAGTAAAGTATAAACATGGCTGATAGCACCTTTGATATCGTATCTAAGATCGATCATATGGAGGTGGATAACGCCTTCAATCAATGTGACCGCGAATTAGCTACCAGATTTGATTTTAAAAATACCGGGACCAAGATTGAGAAAACCGCTGAGAAGATCACAATTGAATCAGATACCGAGGAGCGGGCCAAGGCCGCTCTTGAAGTACTAAAGGAAAAATTGATCAAACGAAATGTCTCACTTAAACATCTCGATACTGGCGAGCCAATGCTTAGTGGAAAGACCTACCGAATAAATTCAACTTTTAAAGAGGGTATATCAACTGAGAATGCTAAGAAGATTGCAAAATTTTTAAAGGATGAAGGACCAAAATCATTAAAAACCCAGATACAAGGTGAAGAGTTAAGAGTCTCTAGCAAAAGTCGAGATGATCTACAAGAAGCAATTGCCTTGGTAAAAAACAAGGGCTGGGACTTTGCTGTTCAGTTCACAAACTTCCGATAGTTAAATAGATAAATAAATTGAATAAAGTTGGAAGTGGTTTAACTTACGGCGTTGCTGCATATGTAATTTGGGGACTCCTACCAATTTATTGGCGAGCATTAAGCCAAGCCTCACCTTATGAAATATTGGCACACCGAGCTATTTGGTCACTCTTTGCTTGCTATATCTTCTTAACCTTTCAAAAACAGTTAAGAGAGGCTTTTGCGTTAATCAAAGATCTACGAAGTTTTTCTCTGCTTGCCCTCTCCTCCTTACTTCTCACATTTAATTGGGGAATCTACATCTGGGCGGTAAGTGTGGATCGAGTAGTTGAAGCAGCTCTGGGGTATTACATAACACCACTTGTTGCCGTAACTTTTGGCGTCTTTGTCTTAAAAGAGAAGCTACGCAGATTGCAAATTTTCTCAGTGGCTCTTGCCACAACTGGCGTAGCCATCTTGACATTCACTTATGGTCGCGTACCCCTTGTTGCAATTGGCCTAGCGGTAAGTTGGGGCTCATACAGTTTAATTAAAAAGCGATTAAATGCTGGTGCGCTACAAACTTTATCGGTTGAAACCTTGGTTGCTTTTGTGCCTAGCTTTGCCTATCTAAGTTATTTAATGAGTCAAAACAAGGCGGAGTTTGGCCAAGATCTATTTTTCTCATTTGCATTGTTTACCGCTGGCCTCTTTACCATTGTTCCACTGCTTTTGTTCAACGCTGCAACTACTCGATTACCACTTACGATTACTGGATTGCTGCAATACATAACTCCAACAATTATGTTTCTAGTTG
>WLHY01000116.1 GCA_009702465.1 Actinomycetota bacterium | reverse complement strand
TTTCGGACCAGCTGCTGAATCGTTGGCACTAAATATTTCTCCGTATCTAATTTAAGTTAAATAATTTTTTTAAAATTACTTTTCTTTTTCCCTCTTTTCACGCTTAAACTCCCGACCCACGAGGTCGGGTGTGTTGCACCGTAAAAGAGCAGACGCAGAGGGTAGCCGAAGCAGGCGTGATGGGTCAAAACGGCCCTTTTACTCCTACCCCCCACCAACTCCCGATTCCGACACGCCGAGAGTTTCGTTCCCCCCAAAATGCTCAGGCCAAAGCCGAGCCGAAAACTCGTTCTTGTTAGAGTTTTCTTTACTCGCCATTTGGCCTTCGCAAGATTGGTGAGGCCGAAGGTCGGACAAGAAAAGGCTAAAAGTAACGGCTTTTCGGTTCGATCCTTCGGCCCGAAAACCAATGAGGATCTATGGTTCAGGGGTGGAGAAGCCGAAGCTACGCGGGATTGTTCATTTGGTGATGTCCCCGATTAGCCTGGTCGCAGGACTGGTCCTGATCACCTTGGCCGATGAGCTTCGCGGTCGAATTACCCTTGGGATTTTTACCTTAACCGCAGTCACCTTATTTACCTGCAGCGCTCTTTACCATCGGGTCAGTTGGACACCGAAAAATAAAGCGATCTGGCGCCGGATTGATCACTCAAATATTTCCATATTAATTGCTGGCTCATACACCCCATTTGCGGTTTATCTCTTAGAACCAGATCAAGCAAGGATTCTCTTAATAGTTGCTTGGGGTGGAGCACTCCTTAGCTCCTTACTTCGAATTTTCTGGCTAAGTGCACCTCGATGGTTATATGTCTCAAGTTATATTGCATTGGGATGGGCAGCGGTTATTTACTTACCTGAGTTTTTAAAAAATGGTGGAGTCGCAATATTTGTTTTAATTTTAGTTGGTGGCGTTTTGTACTCTGTTGGCGGAATTATCTATGCAATCAAGAAACCAAATATCTCTATCAATTGGTTTGGCTTTCATGAGATGTTCCATGCCTTTACCGCTGCCGCATTTATCACTCACTTTGTAGCTGGCGCCCTTACGGTGTTTGTAAATCAGTAATATGAAAATTAGAACTAAGTATCTAATTGCCAGCATTGTCATTGTTTTAACACTGGTATCGGCTTTAACCATCTCTAGATTTATCAATAGCAATAATCAATTGGCCTCATGTTATTACGGGCAGGTTGGCTCTAGTAGCTCACTTTTACAAATAGATAATATAAAGGGGCAGGATTTAACCGGTAGCCTGATTTTTCAAAATTATGAAAAAGATAGCTCCTACGGTGAATTCTCGGCAAAATACGTAGATAACCAGGTAACTGCATCCTTTACCTTTCAATCTGAGGGCACAGAATCAAATCGTGAAATTATCTTTACCAAAGAGGGCAACAATTTAATTGGGGATGGATTTACCTACCAACCAAATGATTCCTGCAACTCAATACTTTTCAATCAAGGGCTAGGCTTAATTCCCTTTGATATGAAGCTGCCGCTGCACCTATTTCCGCAATTAAAGCTCCAACCAGTTACTGAGGAGCAACTTACTTGGACCTTTGGCCCTGGCGGATTTAAACCAACTCAATCTGCGAAATTGGTTTACAAGCCACTTATCGGAGAGCCAGTTGATGCCATAGTTTTCTACCTTTGGCAAAAATCTGTTTGGGATGTAATAGCCAATCCAAATGAGGCACCTGATTGGGGCCAGATGATTTGGAGCGATCAATCACATGTCTTTAGCGTTAACGGAGTACAAGATTGTGTTTATCCAAATAAACCAGATTGTGACAATATAACTGAAATTTTCAATCTTATTTATGAGAAAGATTCATATATAAATCGAGTGCCGGAGTATAAAGAGGCGCAGGTAACTGTTACCAATACTAAAACTTTTCAAGATCCAGAGACTGGATTTTATGTTTTATCCCAATTTAAAATTATTGGTATTAAGGCTGAACAAAGTTATCGATGCGATATAACTGCCTTTGATATCAATGGAAATGAAATCATCTCTTGGAAAACTGAAGGTCTAAGCTTTCCACCAAATCCATCAACACCTTACTCTGGCCAAACCAACATAACGCCAGATCAAGTGCCGTTGGTTAAATCATCAACCGTTACTTGTCTTGTAGCTGATTCAATATAACTCTTAAATTAAAAAGAGATCTAAGCCGAAAACTCCTTTTTGTTAGAGTTTTCTTTACTTAGATCTCTTTTTTTAAGGTATTCGAGTTTTAACGAACCTCAAACTCATCAAGACGAACCGCTTCACCTGAACCTTGTGATTCAAATGGAGTGAACTCATACTCATCGTAAGCAGCGTAGACCGCAGCCTTTGCCTCCTCAGTAGGTTCAACGCGAACATTGCGGTAACGAGCAAGTCCGGTGCCAGCTGGGATCAACTTACCGATAATTACATTCTCCTTCAGACCAAGCAATGGATCGCTCTTCTCTGAAAGTGCTGCATCTGTAAGTACACGAGTTGTCTCTTGGAATGATGCTGCTGACAACCATGATTCAGTTGCAAGAGATGCTTTAGTAATACCCATTAGCTCTGGGCGACCTGAAGCAGCTTTACCACTAGTTGAAACAACACGACGGTTCTCTTCTTCAAAGCGACCGCGCTCAACTAGCTCTCCTGGAAGTAGATCAGTATCACCTGGTTCTAGCACTGTGATGCGCTTTAACATTTGGCGAACAATGATTTCAATATGCTTATCGTGAATTGATACACCTTGCATACGGTAAACCTCTTGGATCTCACTTACTAGGTGGATCTGTGTTTGACGAGGTCCCAAGATACGAAGTACCTGCTTAGGATCAATTGCGCCAACAACTAATTGTTGACCAACACTTACGCGACTTCCCTCTTCAACAAGAAGTTTTTGACGACGTGTAATTGGGTAAGCAACCGCTTCGCCACCATCTTCTGGCGTCACGATCATCTTCTTGCCCTTTGCATCTTCAAGGAATGAAACCGTTCCAGCTGCTTCTGCAATTGGTGCAACACCCTTTGGTGTGCGAGCCTCAAACAACTCTTGTACACGAGGTAGACCATGTGTAATTTGGGTTTCACCTAACAGCTGAGCACCACCGGTGTG
>WLHY01000115.1 GCA_009702465.1 Actinomycetota bacterium | reverse complement strand
TTACATAACACCACTTGTTGCCGTAACTTTTGGCGTCTTTGTCTTAAAAGAGAAGCTACGCAGATTGCAAATTTTCTCAGTGGCTCTTGCCACAACTGGTGTAGCCATCTTGACATTCACTTATGGTCGCGTGCCTCTTGTCGCAATTGGCCTAGCGGTAAGTTGGGGCTCATATAGCTTGATCAAAAAGCGATTAAATGCTGGTGCATTACAAACTTTATCGGTTGAAACTTTGGTTGCATTTGGGCCTAGCTTTGCCTATCTAAGTTATTTAATGAGTCAAAACAAGGCGGAGTTTGGCCAAGATCTATTTTTCTCATTTGCATTGTTTACCGCTGGACTCTTTACCATTGTTCCACTGCTTTTGTTCAACGCTGCAACTACTCGATTACCACTTACGATTACTGGATTGCTGCAATACATAACTCCAACAATTATGTTTCTAGTTGGAATTCTGGTTTTTCACGAGGAGCTTCAGCTAACAAAGCTGATTGGTTTTATCTTTATTTGGGCAGCGCTAGCCTTTTTGGGTACAGATATGTTCAAATCAGGTAGATCTACTAATCAAAGCGGTAATTAAATTCGCTAGTGCATCCTTTGCTGGAGTTGCAGGCAGTTCAGCTAGTAAGGCATCAGCCTCATCCGCAATTGTTCGTAAATAAGCTTTAACCTCTAATACCGCTTTGTGATTTCGTAATTTCGTGATGGTTTCACTCAATTCACTCTCTGGAATCGGTTTACTTAATCGCTCAACTAGATCCTTATCTGCTGGATCCTTTGAGTTCATGGCATACAGAGTGACTAATGTTGGAATGCCCTCCTTTAAATCAGTGCCAGGTGTTTTACCCGACTCTGTTGAATCACTTTGGACATCCAGTAAATCATCTGCAATTTGAAATGCGATACCAACCTTTTCACCAAATTGAGTAAGCAGCTCAACAACTCTTGGTTCAGCTCCAGATAACATCGCACCAAAACGTGCACTTGTTGCTATTAATGAACCGGTTTTATCACTAACCACCTTTAAATAATGATCGATCATTGTTGTGCCAGTTGGATTCCCCTGGGTTTCATTTATCTGACCAATTACTAATCTCTCAAATGTTTTGGCTTGTAGTCGTACCGCCTCTGGTCCTAGATCTGCCAGCAAATCGGAGGCCTTGGCAAAGAGATAATCACCAGTCAAAATAGCAACTGAATTACCCCATCGATTATTTGCACTCTCAACGCCACGTCGCAATGGTGCTTCATCCATAACATCATCATGATACAAAGTTGCAAGATGGGTTAATTCGCAGACAACAGCTGCTTCAATAATTCCAAATTTATTTGGATCACCAAATTGTGCAGAGATTAAAGTTAAAAGTGGACGAAGTCTCTTCCCACCCGCTTGCACCAAATGACGAGAGGTCTCTACAACTAATGGGTAATCGCCCTCGATGTGGGTTCGCAGCAGTGACTCCACTTTTTGCATATCGGAGAGCAAGCGTTTCTCTAACTTTGGCTCCAGATTTGGTACGCCTAAAGGTGACATTTACTTGATGAAGTTAGCAAAGCTGGTCGCGGTATTAAGTACTAACGATGGTGCAATACCTAAAGCGACAGAGGTAATTGTTGCTGTTGAAATTGCGATTTGGCTTTTAACTGTTGGAATAATAATTGAAACTGAATCATTTTGTGGATCCGAGAAGAACATCATGATAATCACGCGAATATAGAAGAAGGCAGCTATCGCACTTGATAAAACACCGACAACTACTACCCCAATATTCCCACTTTGGTATGCAGCTGAAAATATTGCAAACTTGCCAACAAAGCCACCAGTTAATGGAATACCAGCAAAGGTGAGCAGTAAGAATGCAAAGGCGCCAGCAATTAATGGTGAGCGCTTACCTAATCCAACCCATTGATTTAAATCAGTTACTTCACCAGCTGAATTTCGCACCAAAGAGATAATGCCAAATGCGGCAATTGTCGCCATTCCGTAAGCAAAGAGATAAAAGAGTGATGCTGCTAATCCATCCTTATTTAATGCAACAATTCCAGTGAGTAGGAAACCAGCATGTGCAATTGATGAATAAGCCAACATTCGCTTTATATCTCGTTGCGCAATTGCAACTACTGATCCAAAGATCATGGTGATTACTGCAATAGTTGTGATTATTGGGCGCCACTCGGTGTAGACATCGGCAAATCCAACGTAGAACATTCGCAAGATTGCGCCGAAGGCGGCCACCTTTGTGCAAGCAGCCATAAATCCAGTAATCGGCGTAGGTGCTCCTTGGTAAACATCTGGTGTCCATGAATGGAATGGAACTGCGCTGATTTTAAATAGCAATCCAACTGAGATGAACACAATTCCTAATAGGACAAATATGTTATTGCCGGCAGCAGCTTCAACTGCCTGTGCAATTCCGCTGATCGATAAGGTGCCGGAGAATCCATATAAGAATGCTGCACCAAATAGGAAAAATGCTGAGGAGTAGGCACCTAACAAAAAGTACTTAAGGGCCGCCTCTTGTGAAAGCAATCTGCGACGTCGTGATAAACCTGCCAGTAAGTAAAGTGGCAATGAAAAAACTTCGAGTGCAACAAATAAAGTAAGTAGATCATTAGAAACTGGGAAGAGCATCATGCCAACTACTGCAAATAGGAATAATGGGAAGATCTCAGTTTGTTGATCTCCAGTTTTAATCGATTCAGCCTCTTCAGCTGAGCCTGGAATTGCAGATGCCTTTGAAACAAAGTTATCTTGATCAGCAACTAATAAAACTGCAACTATGGCAAGAATTAAAATACTGCCTTGTAAAAATATGCCAGCTCTATCAATTACGACAGCGCCAACCGCTGCTGTTGTAGAGAACTTGTCGCGAATACTCCAGAGCTGCAGAAGTGCGAGGGTTAAGGCACCTAAAGTTAAGGTGAGCTGAATCGCTGCTCGACGAGCCTTGCCAACAAATGCTTCAACCAAAACTCCAATTACCGCTGCACCGAAAATAATCATCATTGGTGCAAGGAGCGAGTAGGTAAGTTGGGGTGCAGTTAACATTATTTCCTCACCTGTGGCGCAGGATCAGTAAAGCCTGCTGTAGTCACAACTTTTTCAGCGGTTGGAATTATTCAATCAAGAACTGGCTTAGGATAAAAACCCATTGCAATTATCACAGCAACAACTGGTG
>WLHY01000114.1 GCA_009702465.1 Actinomycetota bacterium | reverse complement strand
TTTAAATCTAAACCTGTTGCACTTGGTAATTCGACTGGAAGTTGGCTCTCTGGAACTGGGACCTCACCACACTTTTCGCAGTGAATAATTGGAATTGGTGTTCCCCAGAAACGCTGACGAGAGATTAACCAATCTCGCAGGCGATAATTACGGGCAGCTTTTCCTAATTTTTTGGCGGCTAGCTCTTGTGTAATTTTAACTACCGCATCATCTTTACTTAAGCCGGTGATTGATCCTGAATTAATCACCTTGCCATCACCAGAGGTTGCAACTCCAGAGACAGCTGGATCCTCCTCGCCAGTTTCGATTACGACCCGTACTGGTAACTTCATGGCGCGTGCAAAATCTAAATCCCGTTGATCATGTGCCGGCACCGCCATGATTGCGCCAGTTCCGTAATCAGCTAGAACATAATCAGATGCCCAGATTGGAATTCGCTCATCATTAACCGGATTAATCGCGTATCGATTTAAAAACACACCACTTTTTGGTCGATCAGTCGCTAATCGATCAATATCTGAGGCAGCTTTTACTGAATCCAAGTATTTTTTAAACTCATTCTCGATTGAGCTGCCGCTGGCTAACTCTGCGGCAAGTGCGCTGTCGGCAGCAACCACCATAAAGGTTGCGCCATATAAAGTGTCAGGGCGAGTTGTATAAACTGTTATTGGCGTATCGCGATCCTCAATCTTGAAATCAACCTCGGCACCTGTAGATCTGCCAATCCAATTTCGTTGCATCGTTAAAACTTTGTCTGGCCACTTACCCTCAAGTTGATCCATATCATCAAGCAAACGATCGGCGTAATCGGTGATCTTTAAGTACCATTGATTTAACTTCTTCTTTGTTACTGCGTTATCGCATCTCTCGCAAAGGCCAGCAACTACCTGCTCATTAGCTAAAACAGTTTGGCAATCTGGACACCAGTTAACCGCTGAATCTTTTCGATAGGCCAAGCCCTTGTTGTACATCTGTAAAAATAACCACTGGTTCCACCTGTAGTACTCGGGGTCGCAGGTATGAAGAGTTCGATCCCAATCAAATGAACAGGCGTATCGGCGCATCGAGGCTTTTTGAACTGCAATATTCTCGTAGGTCCACTCACGCGGATCCGCATCACGTTTGATTGCAGCATTCTCAGCTGGTAATCCAAATGCATCCCAACCAATTGGATGCATAACATTAAAACCTTTTTGAACCCAGTAACGGGCAATTACATCGCCAAGTGCATACGCCTCTGCATGTCCCATATGAAGATCACCCGATGGATAAGGAAACATATCCAAGACATACTTCTTTGGCCGAGCATCATCATCACTGCCAGATTTAAATGGCTGCAGCTTGTCCCAGACGGGCAACCACTTATCCTGAACCGCTTTAAAATCATAAGCCTCATGCATTTTTTGGCCACTTAATTCCGGTTAACTCTTCACTTACTTCCCAAAGATTTCTAGCCAATGTTTGATCATATGCCAGGGCTCGTGCACGCGTTAACTTTGGATAACCACGCATCTCCATCAAACCATTTGGTCCGATAAATGAGCCTCCCATTAAATCTGGAAAGACCGATGCGCATAATGTTGGTAGCGCACCTCGGGCAGCGCTTTGGGCGAAAATACTATTCATTCCGCCGATCACCTGTGCCTCTAACTTATTACCCTTCATCTGCGGTGCGACACCTTGCAAATTTGTATTTGAGTAACCTGGATGAACTGCAATTGGTTTAAATGACCAATTATTTTGAATCCGCAATCTCTCAAGTTCAGCCACAAATAATAGATTTGCTAATTTGCTTGCACTGTAAGCAGCCCAAGGTTGGTACTTACCGATACCTAGACAGATATCCTTAATTGCAATTTGTGAGTTATCGCCAAAGCTTCCCATTCGATGCACAAAGCTTGAGACAACAACCATTCGTTCTCTAACTTTTTGGTGAAGCAATCCAGCGAAGGCGAAGTGCCCTAAATGATTGGTTCCCATTTGTAACTCAAAATTATCCTTAGTTTTGGCAAATGGTGTCGCCATTACACCGGCATTTAAAATTAAAACATCAAGATCATCACTTACTGATTGAGCGGCTTTTTTAACAGATGCCAGATCAGTTAGATCAAGTTCGAGTACTTCAACTAATCCAGGCCCAATTTGTTTTTTAGCTGCTTCACCCTTTGCCGCACTGCGAGCGGTGATGATTACCTTTGCATTTCGCCTGGCCAACTCAGTTGCTGCCGCTAAGCCGATACCGCTTGTTGCGCCGGTAATTAAAAATCTTTTTCCCGAAAGATCAGGCAGATTGGCAGCACTCCAGCGATCTGGAATTCTTACCGTATCCACTTTGCGCTCCCCTATTTTTCTTGATTTATTTTTACGTGGAGCTGAGGGGAGTCGAACCCCTGACCCCTTGCATGCCATGCAAGTGCGCTACCAGCTGCGCTACAGCCCCATCTCCAAATTAATGGAGTGTGTTGAGTGCTGACCTTATCTAATTAACTGCATCATCTCCAAAGACAGGCTCAGGTAGTGAACCAGCATTGTGTTCTGCCAAATACCAACGAGAATCACCATGATGTTTTGTAAGTTCTAGCACCGACCAACAAGCATTTGATAAGCCGCCGATTACGCCCCACTGTGGCATTGGCAATTTAAGAATTGATCCCAGTAAACAACGCGCAGTTCCACCATGAGTTACAAGTACTAATGTTCCAGAGAAGTTACTGCTCTCTTTTTCAACCACGCTAACAGCGCGAGCAGCCACCTCGCTGCGTCGCTCGCCAGTGTGACCAGCGGGTTCATCATGACCATCAATCCATCTAACAAAGTACTCGCCATCTTCAATTCGATTTTCAGGACCAGTCTTGCCCTCCCACTTACCGCCATTTGTTTCGCGCAGAAGTGGATTAATCTCAACCTTTAAATCAACTAAATCAGCAAGTGCTTGTGCAGTTGCTTTGGCTCGTAGTAAATCACTTGCAATAATTCGATCTGGATTCATTCCAGCTAAAACCTTTGCCGCTTCGCGTGCTTGGTACTCGCCCACCTTGTTTAGTGGGATATCACTATGTCCTTGAAAGCGATTCTCAATATTCCAATCAGTTTGGCCATGTCGCCAAATAACAACCTTTAGATTTGCCTCGCTCATAATTACTATTTAACCGCAACTTCAATCTTTGGACAATCATTCCAAAGTCGATCTAG
>WLHY01000113.1 GCA_009702465.1 Actinomycetota bacterium | reverse complement strand
TCCTGTTTTTTGCGATTTACCTGCTGATCACACAACAGGTCTTAGCAAATGGTTGGCTGCGCAGATTAGATGAGTGGATTTTTGAGAGAGATACCCTGTTGGTTTCACCTGATCAAACTCCGCTTTACATAATTTTGATTGATGATCTAGGGCTACGAAGTGTTACCGCAATTGTTTTGTTATTTACCGCCGGTCTTATCAGCCGTAGATATAAATCCTGGCGCCCATTAAATCTTTCACTGCTCTCCTTATTACTATTAAATTTATTTGTCGGTGCATCTAAATTGCTTTTTGGTAGAACTAAACCGCACTCGGGATTTGATTTGTTTTTTACAGATAGTGGACTTTCCTACCCAAGTGGCCATGCGGCAAATGCGGTTCTAACCTGGGGAATATTTGCTTATTTGATCTACCGATACTCACATAAAGGTCCATTTGAAGGCTTCAGATTAACCTGGTTAGTTTCAATCATTACGGTAGCGGTTTGTTTAGTTTCACTTTATCGAAATACCCATTGGTTCTCAGATCTGCTGGGTGGATTGTTCATCGGCGCCTCATTATTGGTTGCAATAATTGCAGTTGACCGCAGCATTCCCTCGGTTCGACAACCCTCATAAAAAGTAAGCGATAAGGTTATTTCATGTCACGTGCCGTTGCTGAGGTTGATCTAACTGCAATTGCGCATAATTTAAAGTTAATTAAGGGTAAGACAAATACTCAAGTTTTAGCGGTTGTTAAAGCAGATGCATATGGCCATGGTTTGATTCCAGTTGCAAAAGCTGCAGTTGCCGCCGGAGCAGATTGGTTAGGCACCGCTCTGTTAGAAGAGGGCGTTGCATTACGTGCTGCCGGAGTTAAGGCTCCATTAATTTGCTGGTTAACACCACTTGGTGAAGATTTAAAGATTGCCGTAAAGAACAATATAGATCTCTCTATCTCATCAATTGAATTACTTGAAGAGGTTATCGATGCAGGCAGAGCTGCAAATATTGTGCCGCGGATCCATCTAGAGGTTGATACTGGTATGACTCGAGGTGGTGTGCGAGGTGAGTGGCCAGAGTTTGTTTCCGAAGTTGCTAAGGCGGTAAAGGATAATGGCGTTGAAGTGGTTGGCTTGTGGTCGCATTTTGCTCGGGCTGATGAACCAGATCAAAGTTTTAATAAACAACAATTAGATACTTTTCACAAGCGATTAGCTACCTTGATCGCGCAAGGTATAAATCCGCAATTTGTACATATCGCTAACTCAGCAGCTGCCCTAACAAATAATGATGCGGTTAAAAATATTGTTCGATGGGGTATTGGCTTATATGGATTGTCGCCAGATGTAACTACTTTAGGAGATTCAGCCAAATTAAATTTAAAGCCAGCTATGAAGTTAAAAGCTAAATTACATTTGGTAAAGAAAGCAGAGGCTGGTGCTCCAGTTGGTTACGGTGGCACTGCAACTGTTGCTGAAGATACAAAAATTGGAGTTGTCACAATGGGATATGCAGATGGCATTCCACGCAATGCCAGTAATTTGGCTGGCGTATTTGTAGATGGCCACCGCGCACCTTTATTGGGGCGGGTTTCGATGGATCAATTTGTTGTAAATCTTGGTGCAAACTCAAATGCGAAGACTGGGGATGAGGTTGTGATTTTTGGTGATGGCGCTCTCGGTGAATACACAGTTGATGATTGGGCGAGCGCAGCGGGCACCATAAATTATGAGATTGTTACCCGAATTGGCCCACGCGTGCCTAGAATCTACCCTCGTGGGTAACAGCTCTGATCTTCTTTCAATAAAAAATCTCTCTGTTTCATTTGGTGGCCTTAAGGCGCTCTCCAATATCAACCTTGATCTGCACACCAATGAGGTAGTTGGATTAATTGGACCAAATGGTGCCGGCAAAACAACCCTATTCAATGCACTAAGTGGAGTTGTTGGTGTTGACTCCGGTGCGTTAGAGATAAATGGCAAGAGCCATAAGTGGCCAAAACCCAATGAGTTAATTGATCTAGGAATCGCGCGAACATTACAAGGTGTGGGCTTGTTTCCAGAGTTAACAGTTTTAGAGAATGTAATGATTGGTGCAACAAAGTTTGCAAAGGGTGGCTTGATTAGCAGCGCTCTTGGTTTAGGTGGCCGCGATGAAAAGCGGTTACGTGATCGCGCGATGGTCGCGCTTGAACGGGTTTACGCATCAGGAATTGCCGATCGCAGAGCGGATTCACTTCCATACCCAGTCACTAAGCGAGTGGCAATCGCTCGCGCCTTAGTAAGTGAGCCAAAGATTCTGCTCCTGGATGAACCAGCTGGTGGATTAGGAGCCCAAGATATTGAGTGGATGAATAGCTTGATTCATAACCTGGCTTCTAGCTGCTCAGTTCTTCTTGTAGAGCACCATATGGATGTTGTTATGTCAGTTTGCAACCGTTTGTACGTATTAAATTTTGGTGAGGTTATTTCTAGCGGACAGGTTGAAACTGTACGAAATGATCCAGCGGTTATCGCTGCCTATCTTGGAGTAAACAATTGAATGGTTTAATTGTTAACAATCTAACAGTTGATCATGGCGCAATTCGTGCAATTAACAACCTCTCATTTCTTGTACCCAGAGGAAAGTTAACTGCAGTCATTGGTTCAAATGGTGCTGGCAAAACAACATTACTGCGTGCCTTATCTGGTTTGAAAGAGGTTAAAAACGGCAGTGCTAGTTGGAATGGTAAATCGATTTTGAACACGAGGCCAGAGCGATTAGCTCGCAGTGGCATCATGCATGTTTCCGACGGAAAATCAGTAATTACTGAGCTGTCAGTTAAAGATAATTTAGCGCTCGCCGGTTTATGGCGAAAAGATAAAAAAGATGTTGCGGCCGCAACCGCTGAAGTTATTGATCTATTTCCAATTCTTGGTGAGCGCATAAAGCAAAATGCTGGCTCCTTATCTGGTGGTGAGCGACAGATGTTAGCGATTGGTCGTGCGCTTATTGCCAGACCAAAATTACTTTTGCTAGATGAGCCCTCTTTGGGATTAGCACCATTGATTGTGGAACAAATTTTTCAAACAATTAAGGCACTAACTACAAAAATGGATTTAACGGTAGTTCTTGTTGAACAAAATGCCATGGGTGCTTTAAAGATTGCTGATATCGGAGTCGTTTTAAATTTAGGAACAGTAGTTGCAGTTGATCATGCACAGACCTTGCTCAATG
>WLHY01000112.1 GCA_009702465.1 Actinomycetota bacterium | reverse complement strand
CAGCCCGAGGAATGTTACGTGCAGTTGGTATGAAGGATGAGGATTTTGTTAAACCACAAATTGGAATCGCATCATCTTGGAATGAGATCACCCCTTGCAACATGTCATTGGATCGATTAGCTAAAGCATCAAAGATCGGTGTAACAAAAGCTGGTGGCTTTCCAATGCAATTTGGCACAATCAGTGTTTCTGATGGAATCTCTATGGGACATGAAGGAATGCACTTCTCCTTAGTCTCTCGTGAAGTAATTGCAGATTCCGTTGAAGCTGTTATGGAGGCTGAACGTTTAGATGGCATGGTGACATTTGCTGGTTGTGATAAATCACTTCCAGGCATGATGATGGCTGCGGCTCGATTAGATATCGCAAGTGTTTTTGTTTACGCCGGTTCAATTATGCCGGGCAGGGTTGATGGCCGTGATGTCACAATCATCGATGCCTTCGAAGCGGTTGGTGCTTGCGCTCGCGGTTTAATTTCTCAAGAAGAGGTCGACAAGATTGAACGTGCGATCTGTCCAGGTGAAGGTGCATGTGGCGGTATGTACACCGCTAACACAATGGCGGCAATTGGTGAAGCGATTGGACTTTCACTTCCAGGTTCAGCTGCGCCACCAGCAATTGATCGACGACGTGATGATTATGCAATTAAATCTGGCGAAGCGGTTGTTGAGTTAATTCGTCTTGGAATTACAACTCGAATGATTTTGACTAAGAAGGCTTTTGAAAATGCGATCACAATTTTAATGGCGCTAGGTGGCTCAACAAATGCAGTCCTGCACCTTCTTGCGATCGCGCATGAGGCAGATGTTGAACTAGAGCTGGAAGATTTTCAACGCATCGGCGCCAAGGTGCCTCTACTTGGTGATTTAAAACCATTTGGTAAGTATGTAATGACCGATGTTGATCGAGTTGGTGGAATTCCAGTAGTACTTCGTGCATTGCTAGATGCTGGATTACTTCATGGTGATTGTTTAACCGTTACTGGTAAAACAATGGCGGAGAATTTAAAGGATATTGCACCTCCTGATCCAGATGGTGAAATATTAAAAGCGGTTAAAAATCCATTATCAGTTGGCGGCGGCATCACAATTCTTGGTGGCTCACTGGCACCAGATGGTGCAGTATGTAAGACAGCTGGAATTGGTGTTGATTTATTTGAAGGACCAGCCAAAGTATTTGAACGCGAACAAGCAGCGATGGATGCACTCGAGAATGGATCAATTGTTGCTGGTGATGTTGTTGTAATCCGTTACGAGGGTCCTAAGGGCGGACCTGGCATGCGCGAGATGTTAATGATTACTGGTGCAATTAAAGGTGCAGGTCTTGGCAAATCTGTTTTGTTATTAACTGATGGTCGTTTTTCTGGCGGCACAACCGGCTTATGTGTTGGCCATGTTGCACCAGAGGCGGTAGATGGTGGACCAATTGCATTTATTAAAAATGGAGATCGAGTTCGAATTGATGTAATTAATCGCAAGTTAGATGTATTAGTTGATGATGCACAAATGGCAGAGCGCAAAAAAGATTTCAAACCTTTGCCACATAAGTACAAGCATGGAGTACTTGCGAAGTACACCCAGTTGGTCGGCTCTGCCTCAAAGGGTGCGGTCTGCTGCTAGTTCGGTAACTCCTGCTTGATTTCACGTTCACCATATGAGACCGGCATCTCACGGTTTGACCTAACCCCTGATCTGCTGAGAAACTAACGCCATGTCTAACGCATCGCTAATTTCTAGCACCGTGATCACATCTGTGGTCGTGGTGATTATCGAGCGTGCGCGCTAACTAGAAAAGGTTAGTTCGCACCCCTCAGATAACACTGGGGGGTTTTGTTTTAGGAGAGGAAGAAATGACAAAGGTAACTGGCGCACAGTCTCTAGTTAATTCACTAGAAGCTGCTGGTGTTGATGTCATGTTCGGAATTCCCGGCGGCGCAATTCTTCCCGCTTACGATCCAATCTTTGATTCAAAGATTCGCCACATATTGGTTCGACATGAACAAGGTGCCGGACACGCAGCAACTGGTTATGCGCAAGCAACTGGTCGTGTTGGAGTTTGTATTGCAACATCTGGGCCAGGTGCAACAAATTTAGTTACACCACTTGCTGATGCCCAAATGGATTCAGTTCCAGTTGTGGCAATTACTGGACAGGTACCAGGTCCGGCAATTGGAACAGATGCATTTCAAGAGGCGGATATCCGCGGCATCACAATGCCATTTACTAAACACAATTACTTAATTACCGATCCAGATGATATTCCTCGTGCGATCGCTGAGGCTTTTCATATCGCAAGCACAGGTCGACCAGGTGCGGTTCTAGTTGATATTGCTAAGGATGCATTGCAACGAATGACAACATTTGATTATCCAAAGCAGGTTTCCTTAGCTGGCTACAACCCAGTAACGCAACCTAAGGCGCAGGATATTGCTGATGCAGCAACTTTGATTTCGCAATCAAAGAAGCCAGTTCTTTATGTTGGTGGCGGAGTTATAAAAGCAAATGCAGCTAAAGAGTTGTTAATTTTGGCTGAGATAACTGGCGTGCCAGTTGTAACAACTTTGATGGCACGTGGTGCCTTCCCAGATTCACATCCACAGCATCTTGGTATGCCTGGAATGCATGGCACCGTTGCTGCCGTTACCGCGCTACAAAAAGCTGATTTATTAATTACCCTAGGTGCCAGATTTGATGATCGTGTAACTGGCAAACTTTCAACCTTTGCTCCAAATGCGAAGGTAATTCACGCAGATATTGATCCAGCTGAGATTGGTAAAAACCGTCACGCCGATGTTGCCATCATCGGTGATTTAAAAAATATCCTACTTAAATTAAATCCTGCAGTTAAAGAGGTTTTAAGCAAGGTGCAACCAGATTTAACTCCTTGGCAAAATGAGGTTTATGGCTGGCGCAGCAAGTATCCACTTGGTTATGACAAACCTGCTGATGGATCAGTTTCACCACAATATGTAATTGAGCGAATCGGCAAGATCTCTGGCCCAAAGACAATCTTTACATCAGGTGTTGGTCAACATCAGATGTGGGCATCTCAATTTATTGGTTATGAAAATCCAAGAACCTGGCTTAACTCTGGCGGTCTTGGAACTATGGGTTACGCAGTTCCAGCAGCGATGGGTGCCAAGGTTGGTGCACCAGATTCAACTGTTTGGGCAATTGATGGTGATGGTTGTTTCCAAATGACCAATCAAGAGTTAGT
>WLHY01000111.1 GCA_009702465.1 Actinomycetota bacterium | reverse complement strand
TAAGGAAATAAATCTCATTTTTTTGCCGGTAGTAAATGTCTGGCCGGCTCGGAGTATGAGACAGATTCGATCATGCCCTCTTTATCTAAATGAAAGGAGGTTACCGAGGCCAATGTGCACTCACGCTTTCTTGGATCATGCAGTAAGCGCCGACCTTCAACCGCAGATCTTAAAATCCAAATTGGTAGTTGATGCGAGACGCAGATTGCATCCTTATCCCCTGCATTATCTCTGGCAAAAAATAAGGCTTTCAACATTCGAGCGATTAGCTCTTCATAAGGCTCTCCCCAAGATGGTCGCCATGGGTTCCATAAGTAGCGCCACATTTGTGGATGTTTGAGTAGACCATTTCCTAATTCAAATTTCTTGCCCTCAAAAATATTTCCAGCTTCAATCAAATTATCATCTATCGCTAATGGCAAATTATGTTTAGCAACAATCGGTGCCACAGTCTCTTTTGCTCTTTGCATTGGTGAGGAGTGAATTGCACCAAGTGATAATGCGGCGGACCAATCTCCGATTACCTGCGCCATCTCTTGACCACGTTCACTTAATCGCCAACCAGGCTGACGGCCATAAAGTATTTTCTCTGGATTAAATACTTCACCATGCCTGACAAAGTGAATTGTTTGTGCCATTGCATAAGTATAAAGCGGGTTAATTAAGCTCTTATCGCTAGGGTAGTGATATGGCGCTCACTAAAAAAGGTGTTGCCTTCTTTGATGTCGATAACACCTTATTAAAAGGATCTACCCTCTTTTTCTTAGGTCGAGGCATGTATCAACGAGGCTTCTTCTCCAAGCGAGATGTTTCTGCCTTTGTGCTGGCAAATTTAAGGTACCGCCTCACTGGAAAAGAGAATAAAGCAGAGATTGAAAGATTTCAGAATGCTGCCTGTGAATTTATTAAAGGCCATGATGTTAAAAAGATCGAAGTAATCGGAAATGAAATCTATGAGGAGTATGTCTCACCTGCAATTTGGCAGGGCACAGTTGAAATCGCACTACGCCACCTAGCGCAAGGTGAAGAGGTTTGGTTAGTAACAGCCACCCCACTTGATATGGCTAATTTAATTGCAAAGCGATTGGGATTTACCGGCGCTCTAGGAACTAAAGCTGAAATAAAAAATGGAAAGTACACTGGAAAAATTATTGGCTCACTTTTGCATGGAAAAGCTAAAGCAACTGCAATTAAGGAGTTAGCCAAAGATCGAAATATCGATTTGAAAAACTCCTTCGCCTACTCTGACTCCCACCATGATTTTCCATTACTAGAAAGTGTGGGAAACCCATGTGCAATAAATCCCGATACCTTGTTAGAAATCCGGGCGTATCGAGATAATTGGCCAGTTTATGATTTTCGTAAAGCCCGTAAAATCAAGAAATTTTTTGGACCAATCGCTGGCCGAATCGCCGCCAGCGCAATGTTGCTCTCTCCGCGAAAGCGCTCTGGCAAGTAAAGCAGTAATTTCACATCTAAAACCCGAGTAAAGTAAGCCAGTTATGTTAACTATCATCCCCTCTTTTGCTGATGAGTTACGTTCCCGCTCAGAAGAGGATTTAGCTGCATT
Organism: Actinomycetota bacterium; assembly: GCA_009702465.1. Lineage (GTDB taxonomy): Bacteria > Actinomycetota > Actinomycetes > Nanopelagicales > Nanopelagicaceae > Nanopelagicus. The sequence goes on along the minus strand of WLHY01000111.1, from coordinate 1,690 downwards.
ATTTAGATTGCGCCCAGATTTGTTAACTCCAGTTCCAAATGATTTTTCAGCACTAGCGGCAAGAGCAAATTCAACACCTTCATTGGTTCGCGCTTTAGACTCCTTAAATCTTTGGCAGTATCAAATTGTTGAAGCGATCTGCGCTATCTCTGATCCATTTAAGAAATCTGAGTTAGTAGCGGTGACCAGCGCTGAGACCACCTTTGCACTTGAACATCTGTGGCAGTTGGGATTGATTTATAAAGATGGTGAGAAGTATCGCGCTCCGACAAATCTAAAATTATTGATTGGTGATGAACCAGCTGGGCTCGGTCCTATTTTTCCAGGTAAAGCTGATTTAAATATGTTAACTACGGTACCAAAAAGCTCAGAGCCAGTTCTTGCGAAACTAACTTGGGGTCCACCACGTGGGCAGATAACTGATATTAAAAAACCAGGTGCTGCAATTGGTTGGTTGTTAGAAAACAATATTTTAATTCCGATGGATTCACACACCGTTGCTCTACCAAGAGAGTTTGGAATTAAGTTGCGTGGTGGCAAGGTGCATAAAGAGTTAAGTGTCAGCCCACCAAAATTAACTGGCAAAAAACTCTCACAAAAGCAGATTGATTTAGCAGCGATCGCAAATATCTCAACTATTTTGCGATGGTGTGAAGAGTTACTTCATAACCTCTCCGATGAGCCACCAACGGCGCTGCGAACTGGCGGTATTGGTGTTAGAGATTTAAAGAGAATTGCAGAACATATTGGTGTTGATGAGAGTTGTGCTGGCTTTATCGCAGAGCTTTGCTATCTAGGTGGTTTATTAGTTATTGATCCAGATGATCAAATCCTGCCAACATCTGCCTTTGATTTATGGTTAACCAAAGATCCAGAGGAGCGTTGGTACTCCTTAACTGTACTTTGGCTAGAGAGTTCAAGAGTTGCTGGCTTGATTGGTAAAAACTCAGAGAAAAGTATTGCCCCGTTAGGTCCAGAACTTGATCGTGCCGGAGTTGGATTAGTTAAACAAAGCACCTTAAAAGTTCTTTTAGAAAATCCAGAGATCGCGCCAGAGATCTCCTCCTTGCAATCAATTGTTAAATGGTTAAATCCGCAACGAGCTAACAATGATTTTATTGAGTGGAATATCCGTGAGGCGGAGTGGTTAGGAATTACTGGCCAAGGTGGAATTTCAACTTATGGTAGAAATCTAATTACCAATCAAGAGGTGCTAGAGATTGAAGGTGCACTTCCAAAACCGGTTGATCATATTTTAATTCAAGCGGATAACAGCGCTGTTGCTCCAGGTCCATTAACCGCTGAGTTAGCTGCAGAGATGGGAACTCTGGCCGATATTGAAAGTCGTGGTGGTGCAACTGTTTATCGCTTCAGTGAGGCATCAATTAGACGTGGCTTAGATCATGGCAAGACTGGTGATCAGATCAAAACATTTTTAACCAAGATTTCAAAGACACCGATGCCACAACCACTTGATTATCTAATTGCAGATATCGCAAAACGTCATGGTCGATTGCGAGTCGGACAAGCCCACTCTTACATCCGATGCGAGGATGAATCGATCGTCTCCCAAATTTTGCATGATAAAAAATGTGAGCATTTAAGATTTAGAAAGATCGCGCCAACAGTTTTAATCTCTGAGTTTGAGTTAACAGAGGTGATCGGTGAGCTACGAGAGTTTGGTTACCTG
>WLHY01000110.1 GCA_009702465.1 Actinomycetota bacterium | reverse complement strand
TCCATTTCTCTACGATGGATATATCGTTTTGAAATCGGAGGAGTTCATCGATCAATCCAGTTATCCAATTGAGTTCATCGATTCACCACAGCTCTCACAACGGATACCTGGCTTCTACTGGCAACATATCTCTTATGTAGTTGTGTGGTGGTTTATGGCCCTCTTAGTTCTACTTTTGCCGCTATTTCCTCAGATGCGCCAACGTAATTACATTGCGATCGCAGCTGAGCAGAAAAAGGGGAGGGTAGGTCAATCACCGGTGAAACGAGTGAAAAAAACCAGTACAGTTAAAAAAGCCAGTACAGTTAAAAAAGCAGCTAAGAGAGTGAGAGTCAAATGAGTGGAGCATTAAGCCGTTTTCGATTTATGGCAATTTGGGCAGGCGCAATGTCGCTACTTCTTTGGTTTGCATACATGCCGGCGAAGTACCTTGTTCCTGATGATAATTTCTATGAGCGATTTATTTGGATTCCAATTGTTCATGGATTTACCTATCCACTTTACTTGCTAGCAACCTTGCAACTATGTTTTATGAAGCGAAAATCCTTAATCACCACCGCCTGGTATATGTTGGCCGGCACCCTTCCAATCGCATCCATCTGGGCAGAACGCAAGGTAAGGCAGGAAGAAAATTAATCTCTCGTTAAAACCATTTGTAAAATCACTGGTTTACCCCATTTATGAACAGCGATTACTTTCGCAGATTGATTTCTCCCAAACACCTCACCATGTTGGTGTAATTCTTGATGGTAACCGCAGATGGGCAAAGGCAAATCCAGATGAGGCGGGAGATACTTCAACAAATCGTGGCCATAAGGCTGGTGCGCAGAAGATTGTTGATTTATTAAATTGGTGTGAAGAGGCAAAGGTTGCCGTCGTAACCTTGTGGCTGTTATCCAATGACAATCTGGCAAGACCTGCAGATGAGTTAGATCCCTTACTTCAAATTATTGGAGATGCGATTGAGCAGTTAGGCAACATCGGTCGATGGGAGCTTCGCCCAGTTGGATCAATGGAGTTGTTGCCAATTGAGTTACAAGAGCGATTAAAAAAGGTTGCGCAGAAAAGCAAGGGCATTCCAGGTGTTCTAGTTAATGTGGCGGTTGGTTATGGCGGCCGACAAGAGATTGCCGATGCGGTTAAATCCTTGATTACTGATGCAGCTCAAAATGGTAAGAGCATCGAGCAATTGTCAGAGTTAATCTCCGAGAATGAAATAGAGAGATTTCTTTACACAGCTGGATTACCAGATCCAGATCTATTGATTAGAACCTCGGGTGAGCAGCGGCTAGGTGGATTTCTTCTTTGGCAGAGCGCTAAATCAGAGTTTTACTTTTGCGAGGCGTATTGGCCAGATTTTAGAAAGGTAGATTTTCTACGTGCGCTCAGGGCCTACTCACAGCGCCACCGTAGGTTAGGCCTCTAACTCAGTTATCTAAACTTAACCTTTAAGGTTTGCGTGTCTACCTAACTTTCACCGCCAGATAATTTACCGTTTACTCACTTCCAAACCACCGACCACAATTACACAGAATTGGGATCAAAGATATTGGCTAGTGAATCCTTTGCCTTAAAGTCAATCCAAAACTCTGCTGGAATAAAGGCGGTACCAGGCCGGATCACCTATGTAATTGATACCAGCGTTTTATTGGCGGATCCAGTAGCACTTTCTCGTTTTGCTGAACATGAGGTAATTGTTCCGATTACGGTAATTGGTGAGTTAGAGAGCAAGCGCGATCATCCAGAGCTTGGTTACTTTGCCCGAGCTGCGCTTCGCACATTAGATGATTTACGTGTAAAAAATGGCAGATTGGATCATCCGCTAGCAATTAATGAAGAGGGTGGCACATTAGCGGTTGAGTTAAATCACTCAGATCTTTCAACCTTACCTGCAGGATTTTTACGTGATGGCTCAAATGATTCACGGATATTAGCAATTGCAAAAAATTTGATGAGTGATGGTCGAAGAGTTGTATTAGTAACAAAGGATTTACCGCTACGTGTTAAGGCATCCTCCGTTGGAGTTGAAGCGGATGAGTATCGGGCAGAGCTAGCAATCTCCAGCGGCTGGACTGGAATGATCGAAGAGAGTGTTGGTGGTAATTTAATTGATTCACTTTATGAATCAGATCGAGCAGATCATGAGATTGCTAAGAGTGCACCATGTCATACCGGCGTCGTTTTACACTCTGAAAAAGGAAGTGCGCTGGCACGGGTAACTCCTGATAAAAAATTAAAGTTAGTTCGGGGTGATCGAAGTGCATTTGGTTTACATGGAAGAAGTGCTGAACAAAGAGTTGCTCTTGATATCTTGTTAGATCCTGAAGTTGGAATTGTCTCTCTTGGTGGAAGAGCCGGTACTGGTAAAAGTGCACTTGCTCTTGCCGCTGGATTAGAGATGGTCTTGGAAAAACGAGCCCATAAAAAGGTTGTAATTTTTCGACCACTTTATGCAGTCGGCGGCCAAGAGCTTGGTTACCTTCCTGGAACTGAAGGAGAGAAGATGTCGCCTTGGGCCCAGGCGGTATTTGATACCTTGGGCTCGCTAGTTAGCCAGCAGGTGATTGATGAGATTATTGAACGAGGTTTAATTGAGGTCCTGCCGCTGACCCATATCCGTGGCCGCTCTCTGCATGACTCATTTGTAATCGTCGATGAGGCACAATCGCTAGAGCGCGGGGTATTGCTAACGGTGCTATCGCGAATTGGCCAAGGCTCTCGAGTAATCCTGACCCATGATGTTGCCCAGCGAGATAACCTGCGGGTAGGCCGCCATGATGGAGTTGTCGCGGTGGTCGAGTCCTTGAAGGGACACCCCCTCTTCGCCCATGTGACCCTAACTCGAAGCGAGCGCTCGCAGATTGCAGCTCTGGTGACTGAGCTACTTGAGGAGCCGATTAACTTCAGTAGTTGATCCTCGCAAACCCCTTTACGACATTTAGGACAAAGTGGACATCACTCCTTCTGACCTGCGCTTTTGTGGATGGCTGAAACTGTGAATTTAATAAAAATTCCGCCACGAGCGGTTTTAAAGTTGCCCACCACCCCCGCCACTGCCACTCTGAACCCGGACAAGAGCTGAAAAAAAGGCTTTTGAAGGATAAAGAAAGACAAAGAAAGACAACGAAAGATAGAGAGAGTTGAAAAGGAGGAGTGCATGAAGGGTTTTGATCGCCTTCTTGGCATAAGCAGAGCCCGCCGGCTCTCAATCTCCGCTGCCGCAATGGCATTTTTCCTCTTTGCCGTTGAGCCAAGCTACGCCTCCGGCACTATGAACGCCTCAGTCTCAATTCC
>WLHY01000011.1 GCA_009702465.1 Actinomycetota bacterium | reverse complement strand
TATCGCTTTTCGTAAACGCCCAATTTATGTCCCATTAAATGTTGAAGCGGATAATCTAGAGAGATACCGCGCTCAACTTGAGCCAATTCGCAAACTTGTAATTGTCGGAGTTTTTGCATCACTGTTTTACTTTGCTGGCAGCGCTGGCTCCAGACTTTGGCAAGAGTGGTTGCTATTTAGAAATGCAACGCCATTTGGTGTGACCGATCCACAATTTAATAAAGATGTCTCATTCTTTGCCTTTGAATTACCAATGTGGCAATCATTAATTGGTTGGGCGATCTCCACAATAATCCTCACTATTTTGGCAGCTGCGGGTGTTCATTATCTGTACGGTGGAATTAGGCCACAGGTAAAGGAGGAGCGCACAACAGTTGCTGCTCGTGTTCAGTTATCAGTACTTCTAGGATTTTTAGTTCTACTAAAGGCGGTTGCATACTGGTATGACCGTTTTGCATTAACTTTGCAAGAGGGCAGATTAATCACCGGACTTACCTACTCCGATGTAAATGCGCTGTTACCAGCCAAATCAATTCTCTCTGCTATCGCAGTTGTCTGTGCACTTCTCTTCTTTGCCAACATAATTCGCAAATCCTGGCTACTTCCAACAGCTGGTGTAGCTCTTATGGTGATTGCATCAGTTTTAATCGCTGGTGTTTACCCAGCAGCAATTCAACAATTTCAGGTAAAGCCAAGCGAGTCCTCAAAAGAGGCGCCGTATATTCAAAAAAATATTGATGCTACTCGTGCTGCATTTGGTTTAGATAAAGTGGAAATGGTTGATTACCGTGCAACGGTTGCCACCTCTGCTGGACAGCTTGCAGATGATGCGGCGACAATTGCAAATATTAGATTGATGGATCCAAATATTTTATCTGCCACATTTCGTCAGCTGCAGCAGATCAAGCCTTACTACTCCTTTGCCGATACTTTAGATGTTGATCGATACACAATTAATGGTCAAGAGCGAGATGTTGTAGTTGCAGTTCGCGAGTTAAATATTGATGGAAATCCATCGCGTAACTGGATTAATGATCACTTGGTTTACACACATGGCTTCGGAATGGTTGCCGCTTTTGGTAATGCACGTGATGCTGATGGAAAGCCAAGCTTTGTGATTGGTGATATTCCACCAACTAATGGCTTAGGTGAGTTTGAACCTCGAATCTACTTTGGTGAGAATGTACCGAATTACTCAATCGTTGGCGCAGCTGCAGGTGGCGCACCAGCTGAGCTTGATTACCCAGATGATTCATCAGCTAATGGACAGCGAAATTACACATACACCGGTGATGGTGGAGTTCCAATGGGCTCACTATTTACTAGATTGTTATTTGCAATTAAGTACCAAGAGCAAAGAATTGTTTTATCTAATTTAGTTAACTCAAATTCAAAGATTTTGTTTGATCGTAATCCAAGAGAGCGAATCGCCAAGGTCGCGCCATGGCTAACCCTTGATGGCGATCCATATCCTGCTGTAGTAGATGGCAAAATTCTTTGGATTGTTGATGGATATACAACCTCAAATGGTTATCCAAACTCTCGCAAAATTAACTTAGCAAATACAGCTGATGCTTTAACCTCTCGAGCAACCGCTATTGCCTCATTAGATAACAGAAGTATCAATTACATCCGTAACTCAGTTAAGGCAACAGTTGATGCTTATGATGGAACAATCTCTCTATATCAGTGGGATGAGAAGGATCCAGTTCTAGCAACTTGGAGCAAAGCCTTCCCTGGAACGGTTAAGCCAAAGAGTGAGATTTCAGCTCAATTGCTCTCACATATTCGCTATCCAGAGGATATGTTCCGCGTACAACGGGATATTTTAAGTGCGTACCACGTAACTACCGCTGATGCCTTTTATGGCGGACAGGATTTCTGGCGAGTACCTCGTGATCCATCAACCTTTGGTGCAAATGCTGGCAATCAACCACCAGTTTATTTAACAATGCAGATTCCTGGCCAAGATAAGCCAACCTTCTCACTATCTACCCCATTTGTACCTCGCGGTGGTCGAGAAAACTTATCTGCACTAGCAATTGTTAATTCAAACAATGGTCCAGATTATGGAAAGATCACAGTTCTTCAACTTCCAAGATCTGCAAATGTCGCCGGTCCATCACAGATAGCTTCAAATTTTGAGGCAAAGCCTGAGGTTGCAACAACACTCTCACTTCTTCGCCAAGGTGGTTCAGATGTAGTTCTAGCCAATTTGCTAACGCTGCCAGTGGGTAATGGTTTGCTTTATGTACAACCAGTTTATGTTCGAGCAACCGCAAATGCAGTGGCGTATCCATTACTACAAAAAGTATTGGTTGCATTTGGTGATCAAATTGGATTTGATGACACTCTAAAGGGTGCATTAGATCAGGTATTTGGCGGCAACTCTGGAACAACCATTGGAAATAATCTACCAACACCTGGCGCAAGTGGTGGAACTGGATCCACCGGTTCAAGCCAAGAGATTAGATCTGCGATCGCCTCATTGCAATCTGCATACAAAGATTTTATTGATGCGCAAAAGCGATTAGATGGTGCGGCAACTGATAGAGCACGTGCTCGGTTAGAGGCTGCAATAACTGCACTGATATCTGCGCAAAATCGTTAATCTTTTAATTTAACCGCTTAAATGGTTGAATAAAAAAAGGGTTAAGCACAATCTTCACTGCAATTTTGCATTAACAGTTAATTGCTTTAGGATTTGGGATCCGACGCGGGGTGGAGCAGCTCGGTAGCTCGCTGGGCTCATAACCCAGAGGTCATAGGTTCAAATCCTGTCCCCGCTACCATTACTTAAATTCTTAAGCTATTCATCACCACAAATAATGAGGATAGTGACATAGCTCCAGCGGCATACATCGGAGATAGATTTCCAGATGCTGCAATTGGAATACAAATAACATTGTAAGCAAAGGCCCAAGCTAAATTAGATTTAATAATCTTTACGGTTTTTCCTGCAACATTTAAGGCATCAATAGCGGTTCCTAATGAGCCCCTAATCAAAGTGATATCAGCAGCAGCGATTGCGGTATCAGTGCCAGTTCCCATTGCCATACTTAAATCAGCCTCTGCGATTGCCGCTGCATCATTTATTCCATCACCAATCATTAAAACTCTTTTTTTACCTTTACTATCTGCATCATTTGTTTGATGAAGTGATTTAACAAAATCAATTTTTTGCTCAGGTAATGCGGTGGCAAAGATATTATCAATTGGAATTCCAGCCGCTCCGCCCATAGCGATCGCAGCGGTGGCAGAATCACCAGTGACTAGCCAGGTGTTAATTCCCTTGCTCTGTAACTTTGCAATTGATGCTGCAGCATCTGATTTAAGGCTGTCACCAACCTCAAATACGCCGTAGGCAAGACCATCTATTGCAACAACTGCAACGGAGTTACCTCGTGTATTTGCCTCCTCAATCGCTGCTTTAAGTTTTGGATGAAACTCAGCTGAGCTTTTTGCAATTGAGATTGGTGAGCCAACTAATAAAGTTTTACCAGTTGAAGTACGAGCCGCCACCCCTTGGCCGCTTCGATGTTCAAACTCAGTTAATTGCTCACCAACAAATCCTTGCGCCGCTAACTGCTCTGCAATTGCATTTGAAATTGGATGGGAATCAAGCAGTTCGATACTTAAGGTTAATCTTAAAATTTCAGCGGTTGAAACCTCCGAATTTGATTTATTAAGTGGTGATTCAATTACTAACATCTGATGTAACTTCATCTTGCCAGTTGTGATGGTTCCGGTTTTATCAAAGACAACATCACTAATTGATTTAGCCTTTTCGATAGCCTTGGGAGAGCGAATGATGAAACCTAATTTGGCACCTTTACCTGCCGCCACCATCAGTGCGATTGGGGTAGCAAGACCCAGTGCACATGGGCAAGCGATAATTAAAACTGCAATAGCGGTAGCAATTGATTTTGATACTTCAGAACCAGATAAGTACCAGCTTAAAAATGTGGCGATCGAGAGCAGAAGAACTACTGGTACAAAAATAGAGCTAACTTGATCAGCTAATCGTTGAGCTGGTGCCTTTTCACTCTGCGCACTCATGACCATGCGAGTAATTCTGGCTAGCTCGGTATCGACACCAATTCGGGTGGCTCTGACTACTAAAGAGCCATTGTTGTTAATTGAGCCAGCAAAAACCAAATCGGCAATGGTGATATCTAGTGGAGTTGATTCACCAGTTAAAAATGAGTTATCAATTGTGCTTGCACCAGAGATAACAACACCATCGGTAGCTATTTTCTCACCTGGCTTAACGGTGAAAATATCACCAACCTCAATCTCTGAGATATCAATTATTAAATTTTTTGAATCTCGAATTACTTCAACACTTCCGGCAGATAACTCAAATAAAGCAGCTAAGGCAGATCCAGCTTTACGTTTTGCGCGATGCTCGAGATACCTACCAAGCATGACAAAGAAGATAACGGTGGCGGAAACCTCTGCGTAATTTTGCAACCCTGCCATCTGCATACCGGCTCCACCATCTGCATCAGCCATATTTGAATGGGTATAACTTGCAGTTGCATAGATGCTCCAGATTAGAGCGGTAAGAGATCCAATTGAAACCAAGGTATCCATTGTTGGCCGAGTGATATTTTTAATGGCAGCGCGATGGATTGGCCAAGCAAGAATTAGTACTACTGGAAGCGAGAGCACAATTGCTAGCCAGGCCGAGGCGGGTGCGGTTGGATATAAAATCTCAAAGTTAAACCCTTGATTTGATATCACTTCATTTAATTGCTCAATTAATGATTCAAAGTTTTGATCAATAGTGGATTTAAATGAGGATGAGATTGATTCAAAAACCATTAGTAACAAAATTGGGATAGTAAAGAGTGCGGTAATTAAAAGTCGTAACCCAAGCTTTCTTGATCTTTCAAATGATTCCCGCTCGCCCTTAAATGCCTTAGCGGAGTATCCGCTAGCTTTAACAGCAGCGATTAATTCAGATTCATCCATCTTTACTGGCGCAATTATGTGCGCACTCTCCATTGCTAAGTTAACTGTGGCGCGAACACCAGGTAACTTATTTAGGGATTTTTCAATTGAATTAACACAGGAGGAGCAGCTCATTCCAGTTATTGATAGATCTACCTGCTTACTTTGATTTTCTAAATCCTGAGGCAGGAACTGGGATATTTGCGGTGTACTCACGATGTGTAAAGATTACTGCAAAACTCTGATTCTGCTCTCTTTAAATTGCAGATTTATTTGTTGAAAGCACTCGGCGCAAACTAGCCAATCTAGCGAGGTTTTGTGCAGTTAAATCAGGCCAATTATTCAAAGCACAACTCTCCTCATTGTGAGTACAGTTTTTTGGGCAGTGTTTAATGGCTTCGGTGAACTCAGGGTAGGCGGAGATAACTCTGGTTGGCTCAACATGTGCGATACCAAAGGATCTAACTCCAGGTGTATCAATTATCCAAGTTGAAGAGTCATTAGTAGCACTAGGAAGTTTCAAGGCGATCGCACTAGATGATGTATGGCGGCCTCGACCAGTTACATCATTTACATCACCAGTTGCCCGGCGCTCATCACCTAGTAACTTATTAACCAGGGTGGATTTACCAACACCAGAGTGACCAAGCAAAACAGTTACCTTCTCTTGTAGTTGATCACTTAAAGTGGAGAGATCGCTAGCTTTATCAATTTTAAAGATTGTAATATCTAGATCTTTGTAAGTATTTAAGAAATTTGTGCCATCAGCTAGATCCTGTTTTGTCATAATGATGATTGGTTTTATCCCTTGATCAAATGCAACTACTAGTGCGCGATCAATAAATCCTTCACGTGGCTCTGGATTAGCGGCCGCGACAACTATTCCCATTTGATCAACATTTGCCACAATGACCCTTTCATCATTTACGTGATCATCGATTGTTCGAGTCAAGGAGTTTTTTCTAGGCAAAACTGTAACTACTCGAGCAAGGGAGCCCTCTTTGCCACTTAAATCACCAACCACTGAAACCAAATCACCAACTACAACAGATTTCTTACCAAGCTCACGTGCTTTCATGGCAATCACTTCAGTAGCCACACCGCCGACAAGTAGGCACTTAACACGTCCGCGATCTACCTCAATAATCTTTGCACTCTGCGCCTCTGAGTAATCGGGGCGATCCTTCGTTCGCGCTCTGGCCTTATTGCTGGCACCAAACTGTCTTGATTGATTTACTCGTACATCATCCTCATCCCGATAACGTTTACTCATTAATTAGCGCTACCGGCTGAGCCCAACATCTGGCTCCATAACTCTGGGAAATTAGGAAGAGTTTTCTTACTTGTTTCAATATTTTCTACAACTACTCCGGGCACAGCTAATCCAATAATTGCACCAGCGGTTGCCATTCGGTGATCCTCATAAGTTTTAAAAAGGTATGGCGCTACCGATGAGCCAACTGATAATGGTTTTGGCTTTATCGTTAAATCTGTTGCGCTCTCAATTACCTCTCCACCTAACCGATTAATCTCAGTAGCAAGTGCTGATAAGCGATCAGTCTCATGTAAGCGAAGATGTCCAATATTTCGTAAGGTTGATGGTGTGCTAGCAAGAGCTGCAACCGCTGCAATTGATGGGGTTAGCTCGCCAACATCATGTAGATCAATATCTATGCCAGATATTGAATCAAGTGGCGTTCCGGATGAATTACCACCGGATGAATTACCACCGGATGAATTACCACCGGATGAGATTGATAAACCCGCCTGTGTAAATTTAATCTCTGCACCCATCCTGGTAAAGATCTCTCTTAATTGATCACCAGGCTGCGTACTCTGCTTTGGCCAATCTCTAATTACAACTGTGCCACCACAAACCATCGCCGCTGCCATAAATGGCGCTGCATTTGAAAGATCTGGCTCGACAATTAAATCTTGGCCAGTTAACTTTCCAGGCAAAACTCGCCATGAACCCTTAGATTTACCATCTGAATCTGAGTTAACTTCAACAGTTGCACCAAATAGACGCAACATCGAAATCGTCATATCAATATGAGGTTGTGATGGAAGTGAATCACCAATATTTTTTATTGTGATACCAAGCTCAGTTGCTGGCGCCATTAGAAGCAATGCTGAAACAAATTGACTAGATGTGGATGCATCAATCTCAACGACACCACCCTTAACCTTGCCAGCACCATTGATCGTCATAGGTAATCGATGCTTATTTCCATGCTCAATGCTTACGCCCAACTGTTCTAGCGCGGCGATCACGGGCGCTAATGGTCGTTCATGTGATCTGGCATCGCCATCAAAGTGAATTAAACCAGTTGCAAATGCGGCAATTGGTGGCAGAAAGCGCATGACAGTTCCGGCATTACCAACATCAATTTGTGCTGGCCCCATTAATTTTTTCGGTGTTACTACATAATCAAAGCCATCCTCACTTTTGACCTCATCTATCTGGCAACCAAGTGAACGTAAGGCTTTAACCATTAAATCAGTATCACGTGATGAAAGTGGCCGGCGAATGGTTGAGGGAGTTTGGGATATAGCAGCAAGTATTAATGCGCGATTGGTGACAGATTTTGAACCAGGAATTGTGATGACTGCGTTTATGCCACGAGAAGGATCTCTCTTCTCAATAAAGGGTGCTGGCCAATTTGTCATTGCGCTGATTCTACCCGTAATCCATTGCGGGGCGAGATTGAGTAATCTTCTGCTTATGTGCGGACGTTATGCGATCTCTAAGCGACCTGAGGAGTTAATTGAGGAGTTTGAGATCACCGCTGGTCATGTCGGAAGAGCGCTGCCAGCAGATTGGAATATATCTCCGACCAAGGAGATCTATGTAATTAGAAATAACTCTGATGCAAAACGTGAATTAGTAAATCTATCTTGGGGCTTAATTGCACCTTGGAGTAAATCACTTAAAGAGGCGATCAAATCCCAAAGCTCTGCGATCAACGCTCGCACCGAGAGTGTTGATGTTAAACCAACCTTTAAAACTGCTTTTAAGTATCATCGCTGTTTGATACCAGCCACTGGATATTATGAGTGGGCGACAGAGCTTGGAGAGTTTCCTAGCAAACAACCTTTTTATATTCACAGCAAGAGTGAAAAAACATTAGCCTTTGCCGGAATCTATTCATCGTGGCAGGATGAAGGTGGAGCTACTAGGCAGAGTGCAGCATTAATTACTAGGCCAGCGGTAGATTTTCTGGCGAAGATTCATCATCGCATGCCAACATTTTTGCCAAATGATCGGTGGGATACTTGGCTAGATAGCAAGAGAAATAATGTGGCTGAGTTAAAGGCACTTCTTGATTTTCCAGATGAAGCAAAGGGTTTGATCGCAGATCCAGTTTCAACCATGGTTAATGCCACCAGAAATAATGGCCCTGAGTTAATTGCGCCAATTGAGATAGGTGAGCCCCAAACCCTTTTTTAACGGTAATTTTTCAAGCTTTGCATCAGCGGGAATAGATCTGGCTCACATTTTGTTTAGAGTTTTATGCCACAAATTTTGCATCCAAATGGGCTGGCACAGGCTGGTACCAAGGTGGGCATCGCTCTTACTGAGAGTTCGCGGAAACAAAAGAGCAACTTTGATAATAAATTTGAAATTACCTCTTCCCCAATCGGAGTAGCCTTTGCCCAAATGCGCGAGACAAAAAGTAATGGCAGCAATCAAGGTAGCGGTAATCAGAGTGCCAATAATTCAACTGAGATTGATTTAACTGCTATGGATGCAAATTTACCGGCGGTAATTGATCGGCAAAAAGAGAGTCAAGTAGAGCGAACTTTAAGATTTGAAAAGGATGCATTAATTTTTGCATCAGCGCTTTATGGTGCCGCTCTTCGTTACACAAAAAATCCACAAGATGCACAAGATCTTGTACAAGATACTTACGCTAAGGCATTTACTAGCTTTCATCAGTTTGAGCCAGGGACAAATCTAAAGGCTTGGTTATATCGAATTCTCACTACAACATTTATTAATAATTATCGCAAGGATCAGCGTCGTCCGCTATTGAGTGGTGGCGAGTTAGAGGATTGGCAGATTGCAGATGCCGCATCACATACAAGTGATCTTGGTAAATCTGCAGAGGATGAAGTCTTAGAAAATATCGCAGATCGTGATGTCAAAGATGCACTTGCTGCTATGCCAGAGGATTTTCGAATGGCGGTTTATCTCTCAGATGTTGAGGGTTTTTCCTACAAGGAGATTGCCGAGATCATGGGTGTTCCTACCGGAACAGTTATGTCACGTCTGCACCGAGGTCGTAAATTGTTAAGAGAATCCTTAGCTGCCTACGCCAAAGAGCGCGGCTTCACCATCAAGGGTGGTGATCAAAAATGAGTTGTGGAAACCATCATGATGTTCCTTGTATTGAGATCCGACCATTAATTGTTTTATTTATTGATCAAGAGATCTTCGATGCTCATCAATTAGATATTGTTGAGGTTCATTTTGGCGAATGTCCACCTTGTAAAAATCAGATGGAGCAGGAGAGCCAATCCCTCTTACTAATGCGCAACCTGCTATCTCGCTGTTGTAATGAACCAGCCCCCGCCTCGTTACATGAGCGATTAATTGAGCAGACCCAACAGCTGCATCAAGAGATGACCATGCGCACGGAAATTACATACACTGAGAGCACTTACACAGAGATAACAGTGGATGGCCAAACTCAGATTGAAATTACCAGCAAAATTCGCAGAGAGTTTCCACGCGAATAATTAATTAATCACTAATCTTGTGATTATGAAGGCTGAGCAGGTTATCGGTACGGTGGGTATGTCTACTATGACTATCCGGCCAGGTGATACCTCTGTTGCACAAGGTATAAATGATCTACCAGTAGCTTCAACCAATAATATTTTGAGTTTAATGGAGAGCGCGTGCAGCGCTTGCATAATTGAATTTTTAGATTTTGGTGAGACAACAATTACTGAAAACTCTACTTTAAATTTTTTTGGTGCAGTTGGTGTTGGCTCTGAGATTCACGCTACTGCTCGCTGCTTAAGCTTTGAAAGTAATCTATTAATTTTTGAGGTTCAAGTGCATCAACATGCACGTTTGATTGCTAGTGGTCAGGTAACTAGAAAGTTTGTAGAACGTGTTTCATTTATGGCTCGCGCCGCCGCCGAAACAATGGTGGCGGAGCGACCACAAAGCTCTGTCTCTTAGTTTTTAAACTACTTCTTTGTCGCCCAAAATACTTCGGCGATCTCATCAATCTTGCTGATTAATTTGTCAGCAACGGCAACATCATTAGTGCCCTTGCTGCCACCAGCTCCGGCTAGCTTGGTTGCTTCATTAAACAAAGCATGTAGTTGTGGGTAGCTCTCAAAGTGATTTGGCTTGAAGTAATCAGTCCACAACACCCAAAGGTGGTGTTTAACTAATTCAGATCTCTCCTCCTTGATTGCAACTGCGCGGGATTTAAAATCTGGATCGCTGCTTGCAGCGTACTTCTCCATACACGCCTTTACAGATAACGCCTCAATCTTTGCTTGCGCTGGATCGTAAACTCCACAAGGAAGATCACAATGTGCAAATGCGATCTGCTTGGGCTCGAAGCTTGAAGTAATGAACTTCTTGATCATCTTTCCTCCATTTTTAAATTTTAACTAGTGGTGCGAGGATACCCGTCATGTTGGGATTTAGCACGGTAAAGCTTTCAGGCTCCTCGATGTCACCCACCTTTTTGGCAGGTGATTGGTTACTGGTTAAAAAAGTAGGTAGTAACTCACACCCACTTAAGGTAGATACGGTTTGTTTAATCGCTGACCCAGAGCGACCAGGCATAAAACTTTTAAAACGAGTTAAGCAGGTTAGAAATGAAGCGGGTAGGTGTATCTATTGGTTAGAGGGCGATAACCCAGCCAGTATCGATTCTCGTAAGTGGGGTTGGATTACCGCCGATGCCATTACTGAAAAACTTGTTTTTAGATATCGAAAAGGGCCAAGTGATTTATAAAAACGAGAATTGATTAGCGGGTAAAGGCTTCCATCATTAATGCGTGTTGTTCCTCTTCATGCAGGTGATGATTTCCAGTTGCAGGGCTTGCAGTTGCACGGCGAGAAACACGACGCAGATTTCGACCATTTAACTCTTCATGGGATGGGAAGCTCTCTTGTGCAGTAGCTGAAACAAATGGCCAAGGACCCTGATTTGCTGGTTCATCTTGTACCCAAAGCAATGTTGCTGATGGATGCTTTTTCGCTTCAGCAATAATTTCATCAATTGGAAGTGGATACAGCTGCTCAATTCGCACAATCGCAGTTGAGCTCTCGCCTAATTTTTCTCGCTCTGCGATTAAATCGTAGTAAACCTTGCCTGATGTAAAGATTAATCTCGATGCATTACTTACCTTCGGATCGGTAATTAATGGTTTAAATGTGCCATTTGTAAAATCAGCTAAACCGCTAGCGGCAGCTTTAAGACGCAACATAGATTTTGGCTCAAAGACAATTAATGGACGGCGGGCTGGATTTTTCATGTGCCATCGAAGTAGATGGAAGTAAGAGGCTGGTGTTGATGGCTGTGCAACTGTCATATTTTGTTCAGCAGCAAGAGTTAAGAAACGCTCGATTCGACCTGATGAGTGATCTGGTCCTTGTCCTTCATATCCATGTGGCAAGAGAAGTACTACAGAGGAGCGCTCGCCCCACTTTTGTAGCGATGATGAGATGAACTCATCGATAATTGTTTGTGCGCCATTAGCAAAATCACCAAACTGTGCCTCCCAAATTACTAACGCATTCTCTCGTTCAACTGAGTAGCCGTACTCAAAGCCCATCACCGCATACTCCGAAAGGAATGAGTCGTAAATGTGGAATTGATTTGGATCTGAAACTAATCCACGCAATGGGAATAGATCAGCGCCAGTCTCTTTATCAACAACTACTGCGTGACGATTACTAAATGTGCCACGTCGAACATCCTGGCCACTCATGCGAATTGGATGTCCTTCTAGTAGGAGTGAACCAAATGCCAACATCTCACCAGTTGCCCAATCAACTGTTGCCTCATCAAGCATCTCAACGCGCTTACTTAATTGTGGAAGTAACTTTGGATGCACAGTAAAGCCAGCTGGAATTGCGGTTTGAGTTGCAACGATTTTGCGAAGAACCGGTTCAGCTACTGATGTATCAACAGTTTGTGGCGCTGGAACAACTGGCGCCTTCCAATTTGGATCCTCTTCTGGTTGAGTGTTGTGAACCGATGCAAATACTGCATCTAATTGTTCTTGGTAATCTCGCAGAACCGCTTCCGCTTCATCTACTGTGATGTCGCCACGACCAATTAATGCCTCGGTATAAAGCTTTCGAGTAGAGCGTTTAGCATCAACTAATTTGTACATTAATGGTTGGGTAAAGCTTGGCTCATCACCCTCGTTGTGTCCGCGGCGACGGTAGCAAATCATGTCGATCACTACATCTTTTTTAAACTCTTGGCGGTAAGCAAAGGCAAGTCGAGCAATTCGAACACACGCCTCTGGATCATCACCATTTACATGAAATACCGGCGCACCAATCATCTTTGCAATATCGGTTGAGTAGGTTGAAGAGCGAGCCGCATGTGGGGATGTTGTGAAGCCAACCTGGTTATTAATAACGATGTGAATTGTTCCGCCAGTTCGGTATCCCTTAAGTAGTGAGAGGGATAAAGTTTCAGAGACAACACCTTGCCCAGCAAATGCAGCATCACCATGAAGCAGAATTGGCATAACGGGGAATGAACTTTGTTCATCAACAGTTAGATCTCCAGCTGCAGCACGCAACTTATCCTGCTTTGCGCGAGTAATACCTTCTAGTACTGGATTTACCGCTTCTAAATGTGATGGATTTGCTGCTAGATAAACCTTGGTTGTTGCACCTGATTCAG
>WLHY01000109.1 GCA_009702465.1 Actinomycetota bacterium | reverse complement strand
GGGCTAATTATGTTGGTGCAAATTCAACAGATGAGATGGCTACTGCAGTAGCTGCCGCACTTAAGTCACAACCATCATTTGTCTATACATACTTAAATACCTTAGATGCAGCTGGCCATAATGACGGCGTCGGTTCAGATAAATGGCTGACCGCCTTACAGCAGGTAGCTGAGTTAATTGAGCGGATTGTTTCAACTGCACCAGTTGGAACTCGGGTTTGGATTACATCAGATCATGGAATGGTAAACAGTACTCAACAAAGTATTTTAGGTGAGGATAACCAGTTGCTAGACAATGTCACCTTAATTGGCGGCGAGCCAAGAGCAAGGCACATCTACCTCAAAGATGGCACACAGAGTGAAACGATTTTGCAGTGGCGTGAGTTTTACAAAGACCAGGTGCAAGTATTTAGCAAAGCAGATGCGATAGCGGCAAATCTATTTGGAGATGTGGTCTCTGAAGATGCGATGGATCGAATGGGAGATCTAATCGCTATTCCAAATAATGATTTGATTTTGATTGATCCAGAGCGCATTCGACAGGAGAGTGGAATGGTTGGACACCATGGTGGTCTGACAGATCTGGAGATAAATATTCCATTACTTACAAGTAAGTAATACGGGTACTGCTAATCCTCTTTTTCTTTATCCTTACCAAACATAATGTCATCCCATGAAGGAATCTTTATTCGCTTGGTAACGCCATCCTTCTTCGCCGCCTCATCTGGCAGATCCTCTGCATCCTCATAATCATCTTCAACAATTGAGATCGGTGCGTAAGGTGCTACATCCTCTTTAATTGAAACCAATCTCGGTGCTTCGGTGTAAACCATTCCAACTGTTGATTGGGCGCGTTGTTTCTCTTCGCCACCAATCCATCTTGCACCATCATCATCAGCTAGCAATGAGCGGCGACTTAAATTAAATAACCAGGTAGCTTCACCCTTTGGTGAGTTATCTGAATTACCAAATGCTTCCTCGCGAATTGGATAGTACAAAGTTACCTGCCAATTTCCATCTGGCTTGCGGAAGGTATTCCACTCGATGGTAGACATATCAACACCACGAGGAGCTAGCTTGGTTGAGACCGCGGTCTCTAAATATGGTGCATGCGGCTCACGTTTAATTTGAGTTGCTAGTGCTTGCGCAATAATAAATGCGCGCTCCTGCAAAATAGGACCCGCAAAGTTCTCTACCTTTTCAATTGACCAATCAGTTGTACGAGAGATTGAATCAATTGATTCACCGCCACGTAATCTTGCTTGTACCTCTTTAACGGTAGTACTGATCTCCTCTTGATACGCCGAGACAGCTGAGAGTCTTGGTTGATTTACCGTTGCACGAAGTGAGTCACTAATTCTTAAGGAGAATAAGTTGCCATCTTGATCAACAAGTTCAAGCTCTGTGCCATCGACGGAGCGACCGGTTAAACGTAAGTCGGTTGAATCACTCATGAGAGTAGATTGCCACAAAGGGCGCAGGTTTTGGTTTAGCAGGTGGTAGTTGGCGTGCTTAGATAACTCTGTGAGCCTAAATTTAAGGGATGAATTAGTAATTCTTGCCAGTGATGTGGCTCGAAGCGCTGGTGAAGTTTTAATGAAGCGCCCGGCCGCCTTTACCCTCACCGAGAAAAGTTCCGCAGTTGATTTTGCAACCCAAATGGATCAGCAGGCTGAAGAGTTAATTGTTAGCGCATTACTGAAAGCTCGCCCAGATGATGGAGTTATTGCAGAGGAGGGTGCGGCCAAAAATAGTAAATCTGGTGTCACTTGGGTAATTGATCCACTCGATGGCACCGTTAATTACCTTTACGGTCTACCTGGTTGGAATATCTCAATTGCGGCAAAGGATGAAAGCGGTGTTATTGCTGGAGTTGTTTTTGCACCAACAATTAATTCACTATGGCGGGCAAGTAAGGGCGGTGGTGCATTTCTTAATGATCAGGCAATTAAGTGCAATGATCCAGTTACTTTAGATATGGCATTACTTGCCACTGGTTTTTCCTATGATCTTGTTCTTCGGAAAGAGCAAGGAAGCCGGATCGAAAAGTTAATTCCAAAGATTAGAGATATTCGACGCAATGGCGCAGCAGCTGTTGATCTTTGTTATGTTGCAATGGGCGCAGTTGATGGATACTTTGAAAGCTCATTAAAGGAGTGGGATTTTGCAGCTGGTGGATTAATTGCTACCGAGGCTGGGGCGATCATCTCTGGGCGCACAGGTGGCGCACCTGATGGGGATATGGTCGTATGCGCTGGGCCGGCATTACATGCCCAGTTATTGCGCCAATTCTGACCCAAATTGATCTATCTGCCCTCACTGTGGCAAGATACGCATCTTCGTAAGCCAAACTCTCTTCAATAGAAAAATAATGAGGAAATAAAATGAACGTGTTAGATGCTGTAGATGCCGCCTCACTTAGAACCGACATCCCATCTTTTCGTTCTGGCGATGAGTTAAAGGTTCACGTACGTGTTATCGAGGGAAGCAAATCTCGTATTCAGATCTTCCAAGGTGTTGTTATTCGCCGTCAAGGTGCCGGAGTTCGCGAGACATTCTCGATCCGTAAAATTTCATATGGTGTTGGTGTAGAACGTACCTTCCCAGTTCACACTCCGGTAATCGAAAGAATTGAAATTGTTCGCCACGGCTCAGCTCGTCGCGCAAAGCTTTACTACCTACGCAACCTAACTGGTAAGGCAACCAAGATTAAAGAGCGTCGTGGTGCAGATGGTGAAATCATTGTTGAGCCAGCTTATGTGCCACCTGTTAAAGAGGTTGCAGCAGCTAAGGTTGAAGAGTTAGTCGAAGAGACAGCTCCAGTTGCTGAAGCGGTTGTCGAAGCACCAGTTGCAGAAGCAGCGGCAGAAGCACCGGTTGCGGAAACACCAGCTGAAGAAACTCCAAAAGCTTAAAGTTTTAATACTTTAATGAATAAGAAGGGCTCCCTCCTTCGCGAAATTCCAATAATTATTGGTTCGGCATTAATTGTCTCCATAATTGTTAAAACATTCTTTCTTCACTTCTTCTTTATTCCAACCGGTTCAATGGAAAACACCTTGCAGGTTGGCGACCGGATCGCGGTAAATAAGTTTGGCGCCCTATTCTCCGAGATCAAACGCGGGGAAATTGTAGTTTTTGCAGATCCAGATAATTGGTTAGGGCAAGCCCCGGATGATCAAAGCACTGGCTTATTGGGTCAAGGCAAAAACTTACTTATAACAATTGGCGTTGTGCCAGATCCAGCAAAACAGTATTTAATCAAAAGAGTTATCGGCGTTGGTGGCGATACCGTTATTTGCTGTGATGATCAGGAAAGG
>WLHY01000108.1 GCA_009702465.1 Actinomycetota bacterium | reverse complement strand
TAAGCATGGCAGTGAGCAGTTTTGGATTAAATTTGCTGGTGTATTTGGTGGTGGCGGCTTTATTTTGATGCTCCTACTTTCTACCGCCTTACTTGAGACAAATAAATCTCTTGCTTACGCACTTAACTTCCTTGGATTTTTAATTGCTGGCCTTGGCACATCATTTTTGGCACCAATATTTTTCTCTATCGCCGGTCGCCTAGCTGATGGTAAAAACTCATTGGCAGTAGCCCAATTAAGCTTTGTAAATACATTATTGATCTTTAACTCAAAATTTATCTTGGCCTGGATCGCACAGATAACCTCAATTACCGTTGCATTAATTACCGCAGGAGCATTAATGGCGCTATTACTGCACTTTGGAAAGATTGGCTCTAAGAAGCGAATCTAGTAAGAGTTAGATCAGCCCGAGCCTTCAGTGTTACCAGCATCAGCTGCAGTTACATCATTAATCTGATACTTCTTAATCGCCTTCTTTACCTTGCGCTTATTAATCACACCAGCATCAGCTAATTGTGATAACGCCGCAATTACAATTGATTCAGCATCTACTTTAAAGTGACGACGCAACGCACCACGTGTATCTGATAATCCAAAACCATCTGTACCAAGTGAGTAGAAATCCTGCTCGATCCATGGCGCAATTTGATCCTGAACTGAGCGCATAAAATCACTAACTGCAATAACTGGACCTTTGCGACCCTTTAATTGCTTGGTCACAAATGCTTGCGCCTTTTTGCCTGGATTTAGCAGATTGTGGCGATCGACATTTAAGCCATCACGACGTAACTCATTCCAAGAGGTTACTGACCAAACATCTGCAGCAATCTTGAAATCCTTATTTAATAATGCTTGAGCTTTTAGCGCCCAGTTAACTGAAACTCCAGATGCCAGAATCTGTACTCGCTTGCTGCGCCATTTAGGTGCTTTCTTGAATAGGTAAATACCCTTAAGCAAGCCATCAACATCAAGATTTTCTGGCTCTTCAGGCTGCACATACGGCTCGTTATAAACAGTCAGGTAGTAGTAAACATTTTCACTATCTTGCCCATACATTCGGCGCAGACCATCTTTAACTATGTGGCCAAGCTCGTAACCAAACGCCGGGTCATAAGCAACAACTGCTGGATTAGTGGAAGCCAGAAGTAATGAGTGGCCATCCTCATGTTGTAAACCCTCACCATTTAATGTGGTGCGACCTGCAGTTGCACCCAATACAAAGCCACGTACTAATTGATCAGATGCTGCCCAGAATGAGTCACCAGTTCGTTGGAAGCCAAACATTGAGTAGAAAATATAGATTGGAATCATTGGTTCATCATGTGTTGAGTAGGAGCTACCAACTGCAGTAAATGAGGCAACAGAACCCGCCTCATTAATTCCTTCATGCAGAATTACACCCTCTTTAGATTCTTTGTAAGAGAGCATTAATTCACGATCTACCGATGTATATGTCTGACCATGTGGTGAGTAAATCTTTAAGGTTGGGAACAATGAGTCCATACCAAAGGTGCGAGCCTCATCGGGAATAATGGGTACAAACCGCTTGCCAATATCTGGATCTTTAATTAAATCCTTTAACAAACGCACAAATGCCATAGTTGTTGCAATCTCTTGCTGACCAGATCCCCGCTTTACCGATTCATAGGTTGAATCCTTAGGTTGTGGCAACGGCTTTGAAACTTTACGGCGAGATGGAATAAAGCCACCTAATTCACGGCGACGATCCATCATGTATTGGTACTCAGGTGAATCCTTACCTGGATGGCAGTAAGGCGGAAGCTTTGCATCAATCGCCTCATCCTTAACTGGAATATCTAAGCGATCACGGAAGCCAATTAGATCCTCAATTGTCATCTTCTTCATTTGGTGAGTGCTGTTGCGAGCCTCAAAGTGAGAGCCCAAAGTCCAACCCTTAATTGTCTTTGCCAAAATTACAGTTGGTCGGCCATTATGTTCAGAAGCTGCCTTATATGCGGCGTAAAGCTTTCGGTAATCATGGCCACCACGCTTTAGATTCCAGATTTGATCATCTGACCAATTTGAAACCATTGCAGCCGTACGTGGATCGCGACCAAAGAAGTTCTCGCGAACAAATGCACCATTTTCTGATTTAAATGTTTGGAAATCACCATCTGGTGTTTGGTTCATCAAATTAACAAGTGCGCCTTCACGGTCTGCAGCAAGAAGTGGATCCCACTCACGGCCCCACACAACCTTAATTACATTCCAGCCAGCGCCACCAAAGATAGATTCCAGCTCTTGAATGATTTTGCCATTACCGCGGACCGGTCCATCTAATCTTTGTAAATTACAGTTAACAACAAAGGTTAAGTTATCCAATCCTTCACGTGCAGCCAATGAAATTCCGCTAATTGTCTCTGGCTCATCCATCTCACCATCACCTAAAAATGCCCAAACATTTTGATCACTTGTATCTTTAAAGCCACGAGCATGTAAGTAGCGATTAAATCTTGCTTGATAAATTGCATTTAATGGACCAAGTCCCATTGAAACAGTTGGAAATTGCCAGAAATCTGGCATCAAACGTGGATGTGGGTATGAAGATAAGCCGCCACCTTCATGTGATAACTCTTGGCGGAAACCATCCATTTGTTTCTCAGTTAAGCGGCCCTCCATAAATGCACGTGCATACATTCCAGGGGATGCATGCCCTTGGAAAAATATTTGATCGCCACCGCCAGTATGTTCTGCGCCACGGAAGAAGTGGTTAAAGCCAACCTCATATAAAGATGCTGAGGATGCGTAAGTTGAAATATGTCCACCAACTCCAACACCTGGGCGTTGTGCGCGATGCACCATGATTGCTGCGTTCCAGCGAATAAATGCGCGGATACGACGTTCAATAAACTCATCACCTGGAAACTCCGGCTCTAACGCTGGTGGAATTGAGTTGATGTAATCAGTTGTGCGAAGTCCACCAACACCAACATTTTTCTCATTAGCCCGTTGAATAAGCGAGAGCATTAAATATCGAGCACGAACTGGACCAGCATTTTTTAAAACTGCATCAAAGGATTGTTGCCATTCAGTGGTCTCTTGTGGATCGATATCAACTAATTGATCTACTAGATGATCTGGGCCCTCAAACAATTCGCTCACAGGGCTATCTTCGCCCCTAAAGGGGTGTTTAGTCATATTTGAGAGCGTAAGGCCGGAGTGATCTGGCTTAATGATTTGCATATGGCGCCAAGGTTGGGTGGACTACTCCTAATGAACTCCGCACAGGCCCCTGGTGCCACCGTTGAAAGATTGGGCATCACAAAGGATCAACTAATTCTTGAAGTTGGTTTTGATAATGCAGATTGCGATCTTGAGATTCGAAGTGCAATAACCCAAAAGAGTGGAACAGAGTTTTTAACATCTGAATCCCAAGAGGTAGTAGATGCGGTAATTCTTTGGTGGCGCGAAGATGATGGTGATTTAGTAGATGAATTAGTAGATGCACTTACCTAC
>WLHY01000107.1 GCA_009702465.1 Actinomycetota bacterium | reverse complement strand
GTAATTACACCAAATTGCCAACGCAAACTCATTAAGGCGCTAGCCGCTGGCAGATCATCATGGCCAACCAACCTTGGCAAAATCGCATCTGCACTTGGTCGCTGCAATCCATCAACTGCCGAGAAGAGGGCGGCCACAACATAGAGCACCCATAGTTTGGGATTTGGTAGCATGGCGTTGATTAACAAAATCACTGTTAAAAACATGGAGGCAAACTCAGTTACCCAGATCATCACTTTGCGGTTAACTCGGTCAGCCAGCACGCCACCATAAAGACCAAAGATGATTAATGGGGCAATCTCAACTAAGCCGATTAAGCCAACCGCCAAAAAGGAGTTGGTTAGCTCCTTTACCTGAAAGGGAAGTGCCACATATGTGATCATCGAGCCGAAGTAGCTGATCAAGCCCGAGGCCCAAAGCCTTCGAAAATCTGGATACTTTTTAAGTGGGGAGAAGTCGATTGCTAGATTTAATTTCAACCGCTGCCTCCACTTTAAACTCTCTTTGGTTTGAAAACTTAGTTAAAGCTCTCCTTCTCGGTAGGGAATCTACCTGTCGCAACATCTTGGGCAAACTCCTTAGCGGCATCGGTCATCTCTTTGCGAAGATTGCGGTAAGCCTTAGCTAATTTGGGAGGGTTTTCAGTGATTCCCATTAGATCGGTCCAAACCAAAACCTGGGCATCGCAATCTACGCCGGCACCAATTCCAATGGTAGGGATAGATAGTTCAGCGGTGATTTCTGCTGCTAACTTCGCAGGCACTAACTCGAGGACTACAGCAAAAACACCCGCCTTTTGAAGTGCAAGCGCATCAGCCTTGATCCGTTGTGCATCATCACCTCGACCTTGCACCTTAAAGCCGCCAAGTGCGTGAACTGATTGAGGTGTTAAGCCAAGGTGGCCCATTACTGGAATTCCAGCCGCGATCAACTTTTCAATCTGTGGAACTACCTTCGCCCCTCCTTCAAGCTTTACTGCCTGGACCTTCGCCTCTTTAAAAAAACGAGTAGCGGTTGCTAGCGCCTGCTCCGGTGATGATTCATAAGAGCCGAAGGGCAGATCGCCAACCACCATCGCCTTAGTCGATGCGCTAACTACCGCTTTGGCTAATGGGATTAATTGATCAACTGTTACTGGAATGGTGTTCTCTTCACCCAGGAAGTTATTGCCAGCACTATCGCCAACGAGTAGCACCGGGATATCTGCTTGATCAAAGATGGATGCGGTCATCTGTTCATAACAGGTAAGCATCGCCCACCGTTGGCCCGCCTTTTTCTTGGCAGCAAGAGTTGTTATTGAAACGCGCGAGGTTGTTGCATTGCTCATGTCATCCTTCTTTCGATCAAGGCCGGTAAGGGTCCCTGTCGGTATTGGTATGCCAACTTTACTTCACAATCTTTACTTCACAATACCGATTCGAGGTACTCTTGAAAAGTGAATATGGGACAGATTCGGATTGCGCTCGCTCAGATCAACCCAACTGTTGGTGATCTGGCGGCTAATGCTGACCTAATTTCAAAGCATGCTCGCGATGCCGCTAATGCAGGTGCGGTAGTCGTTGTTTATCCCGAGATGATTGTGACTGGGTATCCAGTTGAGGATTTAGCGACCCGTGCCTCATTTAGATCCGCCTCAATTAATGCGGTTAATGCAATCGCAAAACGAGTTAGTGATGAAGGCAATGGGGATCTGACCTTATTAGTTGGTTACTTAGGTGAGAGCGAGAAGGGTGAGCCGCAAAATTGTGTCGCGGTAATTCATCGTGGGGCAATTGTCGCCACCTATATAAAACATCACCTGCCAAATTACGGCGTCTTTGATGAGTTTCGAAACTTTAAGCCAGGTAATCACTCATTGGTAATTAGAGTGGTTGGCATCGATATTGGTATTGCAATTTGTGAGGATATTTGGCAAGAGGGTGGACCGGTTGCTGAGTTAGCACGTCGAAATATTGGCCTCTTCTTAGTTCCAAATGGCAGTCCATTTGAGGCAAATAAGGATGATCTTCGCCTGGCATTGGTGCAACGAAGAGCGCAACAGGTAAATGCACCATTAGCTTATGTAAATATGGCTGGCGGCCAGGATGATTTAGTTTTTGATGGCGACACTATTGTGGTTGATTCCGATGGCTCGATCATCGCTCGCGCTCCTCAGTTTGAAGAGGGGTTAATGATTATTGATCTAGATGTAAAGGTTGCCAGCAGCGATCCCGATTTAATCATCTCAGATCCACCAATTTTAAAGTATAAGAAATTGATACTAGGTGTGGCACCAAGGTTGGATGATCTTGCGCAAATCTGGCAGGCGTTGGTTGTGGGATTACGTGATTATGTAGTTAAAAATAACTTTCCATCTGTTGTACTGGGTATATCTGGCGGAATTGATTCAGCGGTAGTGGCCGCGATCGCCGCCGATGCAATTGGTGCTGATCGAGTGCATGGCATTGCCCTACCAAGTAAGTACTCATCTGATCACTCCTTAAGTGATGCAAAGGCGCTAGCGATGGCGATCGGATTGAGGTATCGAATTATTGAGATCGAGCCAATGGTGCAATCATTCATTAGCAATCTAGGTTTAGCTGGCTTAGCTGAAGAGAATGTGCAGGCCCGCGTTCGTGGCACCACCTTGATGGGCTTATCTAATCAAGAGGGACATTTAGTTTTAGCAACTGGTAATAAATCAGAGTTGGCAGTTGGGTACTCAACTCTTTATGGTGATGCTGTTGGTGGTTACGCACCGATTAAGGATTTATATAAGACCCAAGTTTGGGATCTAGCTAGATGGCGAAATCAACAGGCGATAAATGAGGGGCAGACTCCACCAATTCCACTTAACTCAATTGATAAAGAGCCAAGTGCTGAGCTGCGCCCAGGACAAAAGGACACCGACTCACTTCCAGAGTACAAAGTATTGGATCAATTACTTCATATTTATATTGATCAAGATGGTGGCCGTCCTGGTGCAATCGCAGCCGGCTTTGATGCCGCTTTAGTTGATCGGATTATTCAATTAGTCGATCGGGCTGAGTACAAGCGCCGGCAGTATCCACCTGGCACCAAAATTTCTGGCAAAGCCTTTGGAAAGGATCGCCGATTGCCGATCACATCACACTGGAAAGAGTCTTAAATCCTTCCTTGAAGAACACGCAAACAATTCGCAATTAGCCATTGCTTAATTAGTACTTTAGATTTATCCCATGATCAAATCAATCGGGAAGTGGCTGTTTACTCGCCGCCGGGTAATTGATTTTGGTCTTGCCACATCTTGTAGCTGCTAATTAGCTCTCTTTACTCATCCCGCAATACCTTTTTTTAATTCAACCAATCAATTTATAGGAGAGAAAAATGAAGATTTACAATGACATTACTGAGATCTTTGGAAATACCCCACTAGTTAAAATCAATAAAATTATGGATGGTGCTGCTGCCAATGTTTGGGCAAAGCTAGAGTTTTACAATCCATCAGCAACAGTTAAGGATCGGTTAGCAATC
>WLHY01000106.1 GCA_009702465.1 Actinomycetota bacterium | reverse complement strand
TTCCACGTTGCTGAAGCTCTGCACCTCGAA
This sequence comes from Actinomycetota bacterium, assembly GCA_009702465.1. Taxonomy (GTDB): domain Bacteria; phylum Actinomycetota; class Actinomycetes; order Nanopelagicales; family Nanopelagicaceae; genus Nanopelagicus. Next base: position 3,471 of record WLHY01000106.1, on the reverse strand, counting down.
AGTAATTTCCGCCGCCAACTACGATTGCAATTTCAGTGCCGGTTCTTACCACTTCAGCTATTTGTAGAGCTACATCATGAACCACATCAGGATCTACACCGATGCCTGTTTCGCCACCAAATACCTCACCAGATAATTTAAGGAGCACTCGTTTATAACCTTTACGTGGCATTGAGCGCTCCTTATCTAATTACTGTGATTTGAGATGAAGTTTACTGACCTACTCGGAATCTATTGAAGGCGGACACGGCGGTCTTTGCCTCATCTAGAATTTGTTGAACAGTTTTCTTTGCATCCTTTGCGAAGGCTTGCTCAAGAAGTGAAACCTCTTTCACAAAACCAGTTACGCGACCTTCAACAATCTTTGAGATCGATGCCTCTGGCTTTCCTTCATTACGTGCTGTCTCCTCCGCTAGGCGACGCTCAGTCTCAATCAGATCAGCAGGAACCTGATCACGACTTACATACTGTGGTGCAAATGCGGCGATATGTTGGGCGATATCTCGACCAGCTTCAGCAGCAGCGTTCTTTAATTGAACTAGAACACCAACCTGTGCTGGAAGATCTGGTGAGGTCTTGTGTAGGTAGAGCGCAACTGGTGAACCGGTGAGAACTGAGATCCGCTTGATCTCAATCTTCTCGCCCAAAGTTGCATTGCCCTCATCTACTCGCTCTTGCACAGTTTTACCTGATGCTAGCTTTGAAGCTAGAAATGCTGGCAGCTCTGCAATCTTTACTGCAATTAAATGATTTAACAGCTCATCTGCTAACTCTTGGAAGCGCTCTCCCTTTGCTACGAAATCTGTTTCGCAATTAAGTTCTAGCATCACACCAAGATCGCCCTCAGCCTTTGCAGTAACTAAACCATTTGAGGTCGCACGACCTTCACGCTTGGTTACTCCCTTTTGGCCTTTGACGCGGATGATCTCAACCGCCTTATCAAAATCACCATCAGCTTCATCAAGTGCTTTTTTGCAATCTAACATTCCAGCTGCAGTTAATTCACGCAGCCGTTTTACATCCTCTGCTGAGTAAGCCAATTAAGCACCCGGCGTCTCTGCTGCTGCATTTGCAGTTGGCTCTTTAATTAAATCCTTCTCCCAATCAGCAAGTGGTTGATCACCAGCGGCTGCAGCCTTATCAGCCGCCTCCTTTGCTGCTGCATCTGCCAACTTCGCTGCTTGTTGTGAACGAAGTGTTAGACCAGCTGCAATTGCATCTGTAATCACTCGGGTTAACAATGCGATTGAGCGGATAGCGTCATCATTTCCAGGGATTTTAAAATCAACCTCATCTGGATCGCAATTTGTGTCAAGAATTGCCACTACTGGAATTCCTAACTTCTTTGCCTCTGCTACTGCTAAGTGCTCTTTCTTAGTATCTACTACCCAAATTGCTGAAGGTAGCTTTGTCATGTTGCGAATACCATCAAGGTTCTTGTTTAACTTCTCGCGCTCGCGACGAAGAACAAGTAGCTCTTTCTTGGTTAATAATTGATCATTAGCTGTCTCTAATGCTTCCAACTCCTTTAGGCGTTGCACACGCTTGTAAACAGTTGGGAAGTTAGTAAGCATTCCACCTAGCCAGCGCTCAGTTACATAAGGCATTGAGACGCGAGCTGATTGTTGCTTGATTGGCTCATGTGCTTGCTTCTTTGTACCAACAAATAAAACGTGGCCGCCCTTAGCAACCTCATTTTTAATAAACTCATAGGCGCTATCAATTAAGGCCAGTGATTGTTGGATATCGATGATGTAGATGCCGTTGCGCTCTGTGAAGATATAGCGCTTCATCTTTGGGTTCCAGCGACGTGTTTGGTGTCCGAAGTGAACACCGCTGTCTAGCAGCTCCCGCATTGTTACTACCGCCATGGTGGCAGACTCCTTTTCGCCATTAATTCATAAGAATTAATCGCACTCGGTTGTTGAGTAATCAATTTGATTACTCCCTAGCAATCTAAACCGACTGATTTTCATCAGACCGAACAGGTTCATTAGTTGGTATTACCAACTAGAGATTGCGTGAAGTCACAGCTCTTTACGATCTGTGCTGGGACAATCCTACCCGACCCACAGCGATGCTTTTTCCACACCAATCAGCGAAAACCCCGTATGAAACGTGGATCTAATTAAATCTTTAGCCATGAAATTAACGCTCTCCCTAACCGCGGTATCAATCGCCTTAATTACTGGGATCTTTATTGGAAGAGCTGAACCGATTAATTGTGAAGCAATTGGTAAGTGTCAAGCCTTAACTACCGCTGATACCCGCCGCAGCTTTTAACTTTTCAGATAATAACTTTGAAAGGTATGGCGTCACATTCCACTGATTAATCATCTGCTCATAACGCTCTTTATCAATTGCTTGAACCGGCGCTCCGGTCTTTACCGCTCTGATCATGATGTTGCGCGCTGTGTGTTCGCCACCGATAAATTCGATGATATCTACTCGATAACCAAGTAATTTTAAAATCTGGGCACGCAGTGAGTCAGTAATCAAATCAACTAACCGCTCTTTAACTAAACCATACTTTGTCAGCATTGCCCACGGCTCGGGCGCCTCTTTAACCTGTGTTTGCAGCTCATGCATACAACAAGGGGCAACCATAATTACCTTAGCCTCATTACTTACCGCCCAAGCGATTGCATCATCGGTTGCGGTATCGCAGGCATGAAGTGCGATTGCAATATCTACTTTTTGCGCTGGTGTATCTGCAATCTTTGCTGCTAAAAACTTAGCATCTGCCTTTAACCTCTCAGCAACCCGCTCATTGTGCTCCTTTGAATCTACTCGCTCATCTACTCCTAAAATTGAAACATCTTTGTACTTATCCTTATAAATGTTTTTAAAGTACTCCTGCACGCCAAAGGTTAGGTAGGCATGGCCACATCCAAGATCGACAACTGATAATGAATCTTGATCTTTAATCTCGCCCTCAATTGTTGGGACGAGTAAACGTAAAAACTCCTCTACCTGTTTGTACTTATCCATCTTTGAAGGCTTAATCCGGCCAAGCAGATCACTCATATCCAGTGCTTTAAAGATTGGATTGTTCTCAGCCAATAATCTCTGCTTTATTCGATCATGGTTTAACTCACGCTCAAGCTTTACCTTGCCAACTGCAACTAAAGCCTCATCCTTTTTACTAATTCGAATTGAGTAACTCTCACTGGTTGTATCAGCCTGCAGATTGGCAAAGCCACTATTTAACATCGGTGCAAAATCAAAATCTAAATCAACATTTTTAGTACTTACCTGCCGGCCATCATTGCTCATTACTTGTAACTTAATCTCATCCTTAATCATTACCGGCTTGATATCTACTCGCTCAAAGCCAGGCTGCATATTTCGGCGCCGGCCAGATAAAACTGCTCGCACAAAATCATCCTGCTTAATTCGCTTACCTATCTCATTAATGCCTTGCGCTAACTCAATCTTCATGCGCGTGGATGTGCTTGCTTGTAAGCAGAT
>WLHY01000105.1 GCA_009702465.1 Actinomycetota bacterium | reverse complement strand
TGCTCGTGCCTCATTTAATTACGGCTTAGCTAGAAATTATCCAGTCTTCTTATCAACTAAGAACACAATTCTTAAAGCTTATGATGGTCGATTTAAAGATATCTTTGCTGAAGTTTTTGAGAAGGAGTTTAAAACTCAATTTGAAAAAGCAAATCTTGAGTACGACCACCGATTAATTGATGACATGGTTGCTACCTCACTTCGCTGGGAGGGTGGCTATATCTGGTCTTGTAAGAATTACGATGGTGATGTGCAATCAGATACGGTTGCACAAGGTTACGGCTCACTTGGTTTAATGACCTCGGTTTTATTGTCACCAGATGGTCGCACCGTTGAAGCAGAGGCTGCGCACGGAACAGTTACTCGCCACTTCCGCGATCACCAAGCTGGCAAGGCCACATCAACAAATCCAATTGCATCGATCTTTGCATGGACGCAAGGATTAGAACACCGCGCTAAATTAGATAAGACACCAAAGGTTGCAGAGTTTGCGAAGAGCCTAGAGCGAGTGTGTATTGAAACTGTCGAAAGTGGAAAGATGACAAAGGATCTTGCACTTCTAATTAGCAATGATGCACCTTGGCAAAATACCCAGGAGTTCTTAGCCTCAATTGATGAGAATTTAAAAAAGGTAATGGCTTAAGTTGTTTAATTGATTTAAAGTTTAGATAAAAAAAGGCCCACTCAATTTGAGTGGGCCTTTTTTTTCTTCTTACTTAATTTAGACGCTTACCTGAGGCTGCATCAAATAGGTGAACTGCATCAGTATTTGCTGTAACAGTTACAGTTTGTCCAATCTTTGGTGGGCTCTTTGGATCCCAACGAACAATTACTTGACCAAGCTCTTCGCTAGCATTTGCAAACTTCAACGCCTTATCAACCGGCTTTCCGTAAACAAATGCATCTGCACCAAGCTCTTCAACAACCTCAACTAATACCTCAAAGCCAGTTGATGAAGGGGCGAATCCTTCTGGACGAACACCAACTGTTACAGATGCGCCAGCTGATCCTGGAACCGCAATTCCAAGTCCACCAAGCATCGCCTTGCCACCAGAGACTGGTGCGGTAAGTAGATTCATTGCTGGTGAACCAATAAAGCCAGCTACGAAAGCATTTTGTGGTTTTTCGTAAAGATTACGAGGTGTATCAACCTGTTGTAGCAAACCATCTTTAAGAACAGCTACGCGATCTCCCATGGTCATAGCCTCAACCTGATCATGTGTTACATAAACAGTTGTAATGCCTAAACGACGTTGTAGAGCTGCGATCTGGGTACGTGTAGCAACACGTAACTTTGCATCAAGGTTTGATAATGGCTCATCCATTAAGAAGACCTGTGGCTCGCGAACAATCGCACGACCCATAGCAACACGTTGACGTTGACCACCTGATAACGCCTTTGGTTTGCGATCTAGGTAATCTACTAAATCTAATAATTTTGCCGCTTCAGTTACGCGACGATCACGCTCTGCCTTATCAATGCCAGCAATCTTTAGTGCAAAGCCCATATTCTCGGCAACTGACATGTGAGGATAAAGTGCGTAGGACTGGAATACCATCGCAATATCACGATCTTTAGGTGCAACATTTGTTACATCCTTATCGCCAATGCGGATTGATCCAGTATCAATCTCCTCTAATCCGGCCAACATACGAAGTGATGTTGATTTACCGCAACCAGATGGACCAACTAGTACTAAGAACTCACCATCATTTACAGTGAGATCTAATTTATCTACTGCAGGCTTTGTAGTTCCTGGGTAGATACGGGATGCCTTATCAAAGACAACTGATGCCATTTCTTTACTCCTTCTCCGGGCAGGTACGTGCCCGACGATCCGTTGGATGAAGGTCTCACGGTTGTGAGAGTTGGCAAAGGTTACGACACTTAACGGGAAAATGTGAAGGGGCTCAAGCGCTGTCTCAGCAGGTGGGCCTGGGGCGGTTCATCCCCGATACCATTAGAGATATGGCTTACGAGCTTTTGAAAAGTATTGCAATCGTCCTTGGCCTGATTGGGCTGGGCGCTTTTTTCGTGGCCGCAGAAATTGCCCTGATCTCCCTGAGAGATAGTCAGGTCAAACAGATCTCGCATCGCGGTAAGCGTGGGGCCAAGGTAGCCTTCTTAACAAAGAACCCAAATCGCTTTTTAGCCGCTGTCCAAATTGGTGTGACCCTTTGTGGATTCCTATCCGCCGCTTTAGGCGCAGAACAATTAGGTAAGTATGTAATTCCAGAGCTGGTTGATACTGGCATCTCCCAAAGTGCAAGTGAGATTATCTCTCTGGTTGGAATTACCTTGGTGATTGCTTATATCTCTTTGGTGTTTGGTGAGTTAGTGCCAAAGCGGCTTGCATTGCATCGTGCTGAACCGATTGCGCTCGCCTCTTCAAACATAATTGATCTAGTTGCAAAGTTTTTTGCCCCGATTATTTGGTTGCTCTCACACTCAACCAACATGATTGTTCGACTCTTTGGTGTTGATTCAAAGAGCATTAAGGATCAAATCTCAGAGGCAGAGTTAATGGATTTAGTCTCAGGCCACTCCGATCTGACAGTGGAGGAGCGCGAGATTGTTGAAGAGGTATTTAATGCAAGTGATCGATTAATTCATGAGGTGATGGTGCCCCGCACCGAGGTTGATTTTCTCGATGCCTCGTTACCGATTGCACAAGCTCGCAAAATTGCAGTTGAAATGACCCACTCTCGATATCCGGTAATTCGGGGTACTAGCGATGAGGTAATTGGCTTTTTGCATGTTCGTGATTTACTAAATCCAAAGTTAGATGATTCTGAGATCACAATTATCGAGCTAGTTCGCAGTGTTCAATTTCTGCCTGGTACAAAGGGAGTTTTACCAGCACTGACAGAGATGCGATCTAAACGTCAACATATTGCAATTGTGTTGGATGAGTATGGCGGCACCGATGGAATTGTGACATTAGAAGATTTAGTTGAATGTTTAATTGGTGAAATACATGATGAGTATGATGCACATGAGGGCGAGATTGAGATTTCACCACGTACCGGTGATCTAGAGCTAGATGGCCTGATTTCACTAGAGGAGTTACAGGAGAGCATAGGTGTTTCACTGCCAGAGGGACCTTATGAAACACTCAGTGGTTTCATAATGCACTTCTTAGGAAGAATCGCAGTTGAACATGATGTTGTTCGAGTAAATGGTGCTCGATTTACAATTATCTCTATGAGTGGCAAGCGGGTAGGTCAAGTTTTAGTCGCTCGAGATGAGATTTAACAATGTCTAAGAAGCGGGTTTTATCTGGAATCCAACCAACCCATGACTCATTTCATCTTGGTAATTACTTAGGTGCGATTAAGCAATGGGTTGATCTACAACAAAGCCATGATGCTTTTTACTGCGTTGTAGATCTACACGCCTTAACAGTTGAGACTGATCCAAAGTTATTAGCAAAGCGAACACTTCTCTCTGCCGCCCAATTAATTGCAGTTGGGGTTGATCCAAAGTTATGTACCTTGTTTGTGCAATCTCATGTACCAGCTCATAACCAATTAGCTTGGGTGC
>WLHY01000104.1 GCA_009702465.1 Actinomycetota bacterium | reverse complement strand
TAGATAAGTACGAGGTCTGGAGCGATGAAGAGGAGCGGGAGGAGGCTTAATGTCTAGCAACTCCGTAGGTTCAGAGTACATACCTGGCAGCTGCAATATTGGTAAAGGTGAAGTTCAGCGTCGGCAATTTGTAGCAATTATTGGATTACTTTTTACAATTACAACCGGTGTTGGTTTGTTAACCGCCGATGCAAGTACCAGCGCTAAATTAACAATCTTTTTACCCGCCATGATCTTTGCAATTGGATTTATTCAAGCACGTAAAAAGTTTTGTCTAGCCTATGGATTTGCCGGTACCTTTAATTTTGGTAAGTTAGGAAAGATTTCACGAGTGGCATCTGCGCAGGATCGTCGTGCTGATCAAATTACCGCTCTAAAGATTTTGGGTCAAGCATTTTTACTGGCCATGGCCATCACCGCAACCTTTATCATTATCGGTTCAATCGGTAATTAATTAGCATAGTGAAATTTGAGGAAGAGGTAGTTGCTTTTGCGCAAGTAAGAGCCAATCACAGAGCTAGCGTCAAGAAGTATCCAACTCTTTCCGTAGTTCTAGCAACATCTCGGCCTAAGGATCTAACGGTAATCTTAAATCAACTACTTAATCAAACTCTTAAAAGTTATGAACTGCTAATCGGATTACATAATTTTGCACTTACATCACAGCAAAAAACTTTAATTCTTAAGTTAAGAAAACGAAAAGTCTTGGTAATTGTGCAAAGTTTTTCAGCATCAGCAACGCTCGGCAAAATTTTGACTCAAATTTCAAAAAGTTCGACTGGACAATATTTGGCCAAGATTGATGATGATGATGTTTACGGCCCAGAGCATTTAAAGGATTTACTTGATACGGCAATTGTAAAAAAAGCAGATGTAGTTGGCAAAGCTATGAATTATGTTTATCTGCAAGCACTTGATCTAACGGTACGCAGAGATCCAAGCACCGAGGTTTCAACATATAACCACTGGAGTGATTGGGTTTGTGGCGGCACAATATTAGTTCGGCGCGAAAGCGCCCAAGCAGCAGGATGGTTTGGTGAAGGTAAGAGCGCAGTTGATAATTTCTTGCTGACAGGTGTTAAAAAAAATGGCGGTAAAATTTGGCGCATGCCCGGTCTTGGTTACATTTACAAGCGCTCCTTAATCTCACATACCTACGCCACTAATTACTCCAAGTATTTAAGAGAGATTAATGATCAGCGGGTTGGAATTTGGGCTCATCCAGAGTTTGGCACAGCTCAATGAGTGCAACCTTTAGATATGACAGGCCTAAAAATTTAGAGATAGTAAAAAGTCCAAAGTTAAGTGTGGCGGTAGTAATTGCTTGTCGTGATGGGCAGAGTAAATTAGATTTACTTCTCGCCTCCTTATCGGTACAAAGCTATCCGCAAAGATTAATCTCGGTTTATATAGTTGATGATGGATCTAGCAAAAAATTAAAGCTGCCCGCAATTAAGCCGGCAAAATGCAAAATAATCTACTTTAAAAATAATGATAAAAGTTGGGGAAAGACGCAGGCGGTTAATCATGCAATTAAGGCACTTAAGCAGGATGTAATTTGGTGCATAGATGCAGATATGGTCCTTCATCCAGATCATTTAGCACAGATGATGAAGTGGCACCATGAATCACAAGATTACTTGGTACTGGGATGGAAACGATTTGTAGCCGAGTGGCCTTATAACCCAACCTCGTTAGTAAGAGAGTTAAATTTAGGAAACTTTCATAAACTGCATCAAAGTAGTGAGGGCAAAGAAAGTTGGGAGAGCCTAGTAAAAGCCACCAACAATCTACGGTCTGTAACTTTAGAGAGCTTCAGGGCATTAGTTGGTGCAACCTTTTCAATTCATCGAAAAAATTGGCAAAGTTTAGATGGCTACAACCCATTATTTAAAACAGGTGAGGACACCGAATTAGGTTGGCGAGTATTGATGGCTGGAATGCGAATGGTTCCAGAAGATAAAGCTTACTCATGGCACCTAGGTATAAGTACAGTTGAACAAAATACCAACACCGTGATCACTCATAATCAACCATTATTTGCCAATTACATTCCAGCTTTAACCTATCTGCGAAATAAATCAGATCTGCAATGGCAGGTACCCGAGAATGAGGTACTCATAGATTGTCGAAAGATGAGTTTTGAAACTTTTAAGCAAGTAATTAATCAATTCTTAATCACCAATCAATCCCAATTTAGATTACTTGGTGATTGGAAGGCTCTTAATCGGCGTTACAGCGTAATCAATGATGACGATAAAGAGCTTCGAGCGATTTCAAGATTTGTGCAAAGCGACACCAGATTTGCACTTGTTAATCTAGCTAGTCAGCAAACATTGAGCATCAACCAGATTCTTGAGTTAATTCAAAGTAGCGCAGTTCCTTATTTGTATTATGTTGAAGGTAACCCTGATTCGCGAATAACTTACAAATCTTTAAAGAGAAAATTAATTAAGAGCAAGAATGGATTGGAAGGCCTGGTAGATGCGCAAGATCAACGCGCCTTTATCTTGTATACCCCAGCATTAAATCGTGCTCGAAATACACCTGGTGATTGCTATCAAAATCTCCAAAATCAATGGGGTATCTGCTGGGCAGAGGTAGGCACATTTGATTTCACTAAAAAGCTTTCATTCACCAATATTTTCCCAATGCTAGCTTTGGGATTAAGAAGTTTTACTCAGATAAGAAGGCCTAGGCAGGTAACAAAATTGATTAAGCGCACTTTTTTGGTTTTAAAAAATAGCCGCTCCTACTAGATCAGCTTTAAAACCGCCGCTAAATTCGCAGATAGCTCCGCAGTTCCATCCAAGATTAAATCTGGATTCTTTGGCATCTCATAATCCTGGCCTAGTCCGGTGAAGTTTGGAATCTCACCTTTGTTAGCTTTGGCATACAAACCTTTTGGATCTCGTTGCTGACAAATTTCAACTGGAGTATCAACAAAGACCTGATAAAACGGAGTTGATGTAAAGATTGCTTTGGCAGCTTCGCGATCTGCTTCAAAGGGACTGACTAGTGCCACAATAACTATTAATCCAGCATCACTCATTAATTTAGCAATTTCGGCGACTCGTCGAACATTCTCTGCACGATCACCTGGCGTAAATCCTAAATCCTTATTTAAGCCTAATCTTAAATTGTCACCATCTAGAACATAGGCATGCTTACCATCGATAAACAATTGTTTTTCAACTGCATTTGCAATTGTAGATTTTCCAGAGCCAGAAAGGCCAGTTAACCAAATTACCTTTGCCTCCTGGTTCTTGGCAGCTGCTCGCTTCTTCATATCAATTTCATAATCTTGATGGTGAATATTGCTGCTGCGTCGAAGTGAGTGATCAAACATTCCAGCGGCAACGGTGTGCATGGTTTGTCGATCAACTAAGACGAAATTTCCAAGCAATCTAGATTTTTCATATGGCAATAGCGCCATAAGAGAGTTGGTTGCAATCTCAACTGAGCCGATCTCATTTACCTTTAATGTACTTGCCGCATCTTGGGCTCCGGTATTTACATCCAACTTAAATTTAATCTTTGTAACAAC
>WLHY01000103.1 GCA_009702465.1 Actinomycetota bacterium | reverse complement strand
TTTAAGCCAGCATCAGCGGCGGCGGAGATAGCTGCATCCAACATTGGAATTACAGATTCGCCACCTTCAAGTGAGAATCGCTTTTGACCAACAAACTTTGTTTGCAAGAATGATTCAAAGGCCTCTGCGCTATTTAATTTCTTGAGAATTCGAAGCTGCTCTTCACGTGGTGTTGTTGGTGCACCTACCTCGACATGATCTTGAATCCACTTTCGCTCAGCTGGCTCTTGGGTATACATATACTCAACACCAACAGAGCGGCAGTAAGAGTCACGAAGCACGCCAAGAATGCGGCGTAACTTCATAAATGATTTTCCACCAAATCCACCAGTGGCAAACTCGCGATCTAGATCCCAAAGGGTTAAGCCGTGATTTACGATATCTAAATCTGGGTGCGAGCGCTGTTTGTATGCAAGTGGATCAACATCTGCCATTAAATGACCAGTTGTTCGGTAAGCATCAATTAATTTTTGAACACGTGCTGTCTTATTAATCTCTTCATCTTTGCCAAATTGTTTGTCAACAACCCAGCGAATTGGAACATATGGAATACGTAGCGCTTCAAAGATTTCATCATAAAATTGCTCTTCGCCAAGTAAAATCTCATGAATTCTGCGCAGGAAGTCGCCAGATTGTGCACCTTGGATAATTCGATGATCGTAAGTACTAGTAAGTGTGACTACTTTGCTAATTGCTAGATCTGCAAGTGTTTGTTCATTTGCACCATGAAACTCTGCTGGGTAATCCATAGCGCCAACACCAAGAATCATGCCTTGGCCTTGAACTAAACGCGGAATGGAGTGAACTGTGCCAATTGTTCCTGGATTAGTTAATGACATTGAGGTACCAGCAAAATCTTCAACGGTTAATGCACCAGTACGTGCCTTACGAACCATCTCTTCATAAGCTGCCCAGAACTGACCAAAATCTAACTCTTCACAACCTTTAATTGAGGGAACAAGTAATTGACGAGAACCATCAGCCTTTGCCAAATCGATCGCAATACCAAGATTTATATGTTCAGGGTGAGCAACCGCTGGCTTACCATCTAATTGGGTAAAGAATGAGTTCATCTCTGGCATCGCTCGAGCCGCTTTAATCATTGCGTAACCAATTAGATGAGTAAATGAAACCTTGCCACCACGGCCACGCTTTAAGTGATTATTAATTACGGTGCGATTATCAATCATTAACTTTGCAGGCACCGCGCGAACTGAGGTTGCGGTCGGAACAGTTAATGAGGCCTCCATGCTTTGTACAACGCGAGCAGATACACCTCTTAGTGGTTCAACAGTTGCAGCCCCAGGAGAAACCAAGGTTGGAATTGGTTTAACAATTGGATCAGCAGGCTTTGCAGCTGATAATGCAAGATCACTTGCAGTTGGCGCTAACTGTGATGTTGGAAGTGCAGCTGGTGCAGCTGGTGCAACAGGTGCAGTTGGAACGACAGTTGCCGCTGGCACAACAGGTGCCGCAGGAGTTACTGATTGTGCAAGCTGTTGTGATTTCGGAGTTGGCGGAACACCTCTTTGGTTTGTATTACCTTGCGGAGCAGTTGTTCCACCTTTGAAATCTGCAAAGAAATCCCACCAAGCTTTATCAACTGATGCTGGATCTTGTTGGTAGCGCTCATACATCTCTTGAACTAGCCACTCATTTGGACCGAAGGTGCCACCAAAGTGATTAGCTGGTGTATTGCCGCCGGCTGACATCACTTATTAACTCCTTCAAACTCGCTCGATCAAACTGGCTGTTAGCCAGGATTAAGGAAATTTACAGTTCTTATCTTATCTCTTGAGTTACCGCGTAATAACCCTCAAAATTCACATAAGTAAGTGAGGACAGCCACCAAAATTACCCACCGCTTGCTTGAGTTGATTGGCCAAGTGGCGCAAATGCACTTCGACAGGCAGGGTTATCTCATGAAGTGGGCAATAGTTACCGGCGGTTCCCGCGGCCTTGGCTACGCCACCGCACAAGGGTTAATTGCACAAGGCATTTCGGTATACATCATAGGTAAGGATGCAGCCCGAGCTGCAGAGTCTGCGCAGAAATTAGGTTGTAAGTATCGTGCGGTAGATGTTGCCGATAGTAAAAAGTTTCGAGAGGTTTTGCTTGATATTACCAATGAAGCAACTGCAGATGGATTTGGTCCATTAGATATTTTGGTTTTAGCTCATGGCGTAATGAGCGAGAAGATGTCAAAGACTTTGAGAACTAATGATGAAGAGTGGCGCCGAACTCTTTCAATTAATTTAGATGCTGTCTTCACTGCAATAAATCAATTAGCGCCAGCAATGGCAGAGATGCGAAATAACTCCCGCGTCATTGTTTACAGCGCATGCCTTGGCCGAATGTCAGGTCCTGGAACACATGGTGGGTTAGCTCCATATCGAATTAGCAAAGCTGGAGTTAATGCATTAGTAAAAAACCTCTCTTACGAAACTGGAAATGGCGCTCGCGGATTCTTAGTAGATGCGATCTGTCCAAACCATTCACGAACAGATATGGGTGGACCAGATGCACCACGTTCTGCAGAGGAGGGAGCAGAGACTGCAATTTGGTTAGCAACTAGAGAGTTTGATCCAGCGGTAGATAAAACTGGTTTTCTTTGGGAGGATCGACAGATAGTTGAGTGGTAAGTAACAAATAAATTCTTAAACTTTAAATTACTCTTTATATCCAAGCGCTGCTGAGATCATTGTTACCAAAGCAAGTATTGCAAGCGGAATTCCGACCAGTAAAAAGTTTCCAGTAATCATGTAGTAGGCAACACCAAGTGCAATTAAATTAGCTAACACGGCAGGAGCGCGTCCATAAGATCGCCCTTGTTTAAATCCAAGAGCTGATACCCACAGACCTGCTGACCCCAGTAAACCAAAGATTATTTCTGCCCCTAGGGCGTTTGGCAGTGAGACGGTTGCGAAGAGTGGTGCGATTATCAAATACAGGGTGAGCAGCAAAATAATAATCGCCTCGAATTTCAGGAGGTAAATCGCCCGAACTCTGGATTTTTCGAGGGCTAGCACACTTCTCCAATTCATGTTTGCATATTACCCTGTTTCTTAATCATGGAGATCACCCCAAAACTACTTGCCGAAATCTACTTTGAAAATGATGGCGAGATTGATCTGCTCACTGGTGCAATAGCGCCAAATAGACTTAATCAAATTATTGAAAGAGAGGTGAATCTAAGTAAGAGAAATTCAGATAATTTAACAATTATCTCAGTCAATTTAGATTTGAATTCGATCACATCCATTGGGATTCAGCAGCAAGTTTTAGAAATAGAAGAACAATTAATCCAGATTCACTTTCAGATCAAGGCCTTGCTGAGGGAGGTTGATTGCATAGGAAGAGTTTCCACTCATGGTTTTTGGGTGTTTATTAAAGTGAAAACAAGCTCTGATTCCTCTAAATTGGTTGATCGAATCAAAGAGATATCACCCGGCAACTTAGTGATTTCGGTAATTGATTACACCCAGGGTGAATCTCAACTGCAGTGGTATGAAAAGATAGATAAAGAGCATTTTCAATAGATTTTAATCTAATTGTCTACATTAACTTTTA
>WLHY01000102.1 GCA_009702465.1 Actinomycetota bacterium | reverse complement strand
ACTGCATTCTCGCCATTTCTAAAGTGTGATGTAGAGAGAAATAAGCCATGTTTAGCACGAGTAAATGCAACATAAGCCAGGCGCATCTCTTCAATTGATTTACGCGCTTTCCACTCATCATTAAATCTCTCGAGAGCATCCTTTAAATTTTTATTTGTTGAGAGATTTGCAAAATTAATGCTGGGCAGTTGCGAGAAATCACCACGCATACTTACTGGAATAGATCCGGCATTTTTAATCCAACTATCTGATTTGCGCCCAGTGTTAGGAAAATTGCGCTCGGCTAATCCAGGTACAGCAACAAAATCCCACTCTGCACCCTTGGCCGCATGCACCGTTAAGATCTGGACTGCATCACTTCGAACATCAACCTCAGCTGGTTTTAATCCCCCTTCAGCATCCTCGGCGATCTTTAACCATTGTAGGAATCCAGTTAAGGTGCCGCCATTTTTTTGAAACTTTTGAGCCTCATCTAAAAAGCGATCTAAATCCTTTCTGCCATCTTTCCAGCCACTTCGCAGTAGCACCTCGGTATCTAAGAAAAGGAATTGTTCTGCTGCTAGTAATGCATCGGTAATAGAGCCAGATAATGATCTTCGTAACTGACGAATATCTATTGCAAATTGACGTAAACGAGTTAAGGCAACCTCACTTAATTCAGGAGTTGCTGTGTAATGTTTTAACTCCATTGGTGTCAGGGTTATCAATAACTCAAGTGATTCGATAATCGAACCAGCCGCAAACTCATCAGCGGTAGCAACCTGTACTTGATCAGTAGTTAATGCATCTGCTAACTGCTTGCCTCGAGAGTTATCATTTTCATTTGCATACTTTCTGGTAAAGGCACCAAGTGCCATTAAATCTCGAGGGCCGAGTGCTAGGTGTGGACCGGTAAGCAGACGCATTAGCGCAGTTCCAGAATCTGGCATGGTTAATGTACGCAGCAATGCGATGATATCTGCCACCTCGGGGATATGGACTAATCCACCAACACCAAGAACATCGGTTGGAATATTTTTATCTCGTAACGCACTTTGAATTGCATCAATTTGAGTACGTGCTCGGACCAATACTGCAAAGGTTGAACGCTCTGCCTCTGGCTTTTGCAATCGAGTTGGATCAAACCAATGCTTTGCAAAGTAATCTGCAATAGCTTGCGCCTCCTGGCTTTGCGTTTCATAGATACCGCAAATTACCTCACCACTTTGTGCAACTTTGCTTGCCCGCAACTTCTCTACACTTTTTGCATTAGCCGCCGCTGATTTTGATATGCCAGCTGTTGGTGCCAAATTGGCGGTATCTTGCGCAATTTGATCGATCATTACATTTGCAATCTCGAGGATTGATTGATCATTACGGAAGGTAGTTAAAAGGGTGTAGCGAGTAGCATCTGAATTAAATGATTTACCAAAGGTATCTAGGGTCTCGGAGCTAGCGCTGCGCCAACCATAAATAGCTTGGTTTGGATCGCCAACTGCAGTTACTGGATGATTATTTCCAAATAAACCAGATAAGAAGTTGATCTGATTAAAGGAGGTATCTTGATACTCATCCAATAAAACTACCTTGTACTTGGCTCGCTCTAATAAACCAATATCATCATTGTGAATTGATTTTGATTGAGTAACTAATTGTGCTGCCATCGACATGTGATCATTAAAGGTTAATAAACCTTGCTCGCGCCGACGATCATCAAAGGCTGCAACAATTGGCAGAATTGCTAATCGTTGCTCTAGCTCAGCCTTAAACTCATTTACTGGAATTGTGGCCTTATCTGTTAACTGAGCTAGTTGATCAAGAAGTTTGTAGGTGTACTCTGAAATATCACTGGCGCTCTTATTATTCTCTGCTAACTGGGTAGATAGATCCATTACCTCTTCAACAACTGATTTTGGTGAGCCATTAATTTGTAAATCACCACCAGCAAATCTAGATACCTCTTCATATGCGATCTGCCACGCCGCTGCCTCACCGATTGGATCAGCTGCTGCATCAACACCAATTCGAATTGCATGGTCGGCTAATACCCGACCAGCGTATGAGTGGTAGGTAGAAACAGTTAAATCAGATTCATCTAGTAAATCTGGCAGTAAGCCAGCTGCCTTTAATTGGCGCAGCCGCTTGCGAATACGTTTTGCTAAATCACCAGCTGATTTACGGGTAAAGGTTAAGCCCAGTAATTGATCAGGTGTAATTAATTTATTTGCTACTAAGTACAGGACCCGTTGACTCATAGTCTCGGTTTTGCCAGAGCCAGCGCCCGCAATTACAACTGCTGGTGCAAGTGGTGCTTCAATAATTGGTATTTGCTCATCTGAAGGTGCAATAAATGATGGATCTACCGATTGAATTTTCTTAGCGATCTCTTTGGCTGAAATCATTCAATCACCCGCCGACCTTGTGGCTGAATCGGACAAGCTAATTTAAGTGAACATGATCGACATCGCTCATTAATCTTTGCGGTAAAGATGCCAGCGCTCATTCCAGTCGCTGAAGCAGCTAATTCGCTGCGTACTAAATCTGCATCGATCTGATCTTGTTGGCGAGTTGAGGCGCTTTTGGTCTTTTGATCTCCGACAAAAAGAAGTTCAGCCCCTGCCACCTGATTGGTTTCAAGCTTTGGTTCAAAACCATTTTCTACTACCGCTAATTGATACACCTGCAACTGTTTATTTTTCTTCGCGTCCTCAACCGAGATTGCACTTTGTCCAGTTTTTAAATCAACAATATAAAATTTATTCTCGGCGGTAAGTTCGAGGCGATCTATTGAGCCAGTTACCTTTGCACTGCCTAGGGTAAATTCAAATCGTCGTTCAACATCTACTAACTTATTTTTATTGCTGATCTGCCAGATAAAGAATTTGTGTAACATAGTTGAGGCGCGGCGATACTCGTAATCCTTGATCCAACCCTGGTTCATATCAATTAATGACCAAGCACCCTTTAGTCGATCTTGCAGTTGATCAACGGTAAGTTTTGGATCCTCCTTAAATTGTGCAGCCAGTACGTGAATCGCACTTCCTAAAACCTGAGCGGTTGAATCACTGTCTCGACCACCACTGCGCTCGAGCATCCACTTAACACCACATTGATCAAAGCTTTCTAGGTAACTTGGCGAGATTCGTAGCTGTTCATCGCCTTGCACAACTGGCGAATGATCTGAGATTGCCAGCGTGCCGAGCCAATTTTTTGGATCAGCACTACGTGCACCATTTTCAGCAAGTGTTTTTAAAGCACGAGCTGCAAATTGTTGTTGAGATGGATCATCACTTTTACTAAGAATTTTTCGAAGCTCGGCGATAAGCGCGGTTTGGGTAATTGCGCGCTGTGGTGCTGTGAACTCGATATCTTCACCAGCAAACTTAATGAAGTAACGTGATGGCTCATTATCCTCTTGCTGTACCGCAGTAATTAATAATTTATCGGTAGCTCTGGTGGTTGCAACATTTAATAATCGACCCTCATCCTCGAGTAATCCACTGGCAGAGATTGCATCTAATGCTTGTGGGTTACTGATGCCATGTCGAAAAATTTCAACTAATCGCTCGCTGCCTAATAGGGAGCCACGCTGTTTTAAATTTGGCCAAACCCCTTCCTGCATT
>WLHY01000101.1 GCA_009702465.1 Actinomycetota bacterium | reverse complement strand
TTAATTTTGCGATTGGCAGCTTTGATGCATGACATTGGTAAACCAAAAACCAAGGAGTTAATTCCGGGCGGCGGAGTTTCATTTCATCACCATGAGGTTGTTGGCTCTCGTATGACAAAGGAGCGCCTGCGCACCCTGCGCTTTGATAATCAGGTAGTAAAGGATGTAGCAAAGTTAGTATTTTTACACCTGCGCTTTCATGGATATGGCAATGGCGAGTGGACCGATTCAGCGGTTCGAAGATATGTCCGAGATGCCGAAGATCTATTAACTCATTTACATCTTTTAACTCGCGCTGATTGCACAACTAGAAATAAAAAGAAGGCGGATTCATTAGCGCGCACCTATGATCAATTAGAGGAGCGAATTGTTCAATTAATGATGCAGGAGGAGTTAAATAAAATTCGCCCAGATATCGATGGTGATGAAATTATGAAGATTTTAGGAGTTAAACCATCACCAGTAGTTGGAGAGGCATATAACTACTTGCTAGAGCTGCGGCTTGAGCATGGCCCATTAGGAGTAGAAAAGGCGACCGAAGAGCTGCTTACTTGGTGGCGTGCGAGAAGTTAGGGCCACGCAAGATAACTGCAGCAGCAAATAGGTAAGCGCTAGCAATGAGTACTGGCAGCAAATTAGAGTCACCATTTTTTGGTAGAACAAGTGCGGCAATAATTGCTGATGAAACAATTCCGGCATTTACCGCAACATCATAAAAAGCAAATACTCTTCCGCGAAACTCATCCTTAATCTTTGATTGCACAAGCGCATCATTTGTCACCTTAATTCCCTGACCACATAACCCAACAAAAAACGCACACACAATCATTGAGATCTCATTTATATCAATAGCAAAAATTAATAACCAGGGCAGACAAGAGAACATCAATATGCGCATCCATAAATGACGACCAAATTTAATTACGCCATACGGTGAAATAATCGCGCCAATTCCAATTCCAACACCAGCAATTGCAAGTGCGATACCAAAGCCGGCTAAACCAGCATCAGGATCATCACTGGGGTTAAATAGATTTCGCTCCAACAACAATGCCATCAAAGTTAAAGCGGTTATTCCACCACGTTGGATGCCAATGGCAATAATTCCTCGAAGTGCATCTTTGTGGTTACGCAAGATGTGAAAACCTTCCAACATCTCTTTAAAGCCCCGGCTCTCATTTAAAATCTCATGCTCGTGTGGGCCAATTTCAAACTTGCCTAATCGAATTGTGGCAAGCGCGGCAAAGGTAAATCCAAGTGCAGCAATTAAAATAACAACCGCATCTGCCAGATCGGCATTATTTGATTGAGTAATAAAGTTTTTTACCGCAATTCCTAAGCCACCACCAATTACAACAAAGATTGTGCCACCAGTTACAGCAAGTGCATTAGCTGCAATTAACTCCTCTTTCTTAACCAACAGAGGCAGACCAGCCGAAAGTCCAGCTAAAATTAATCGGTTAACACCAAAGGCGATAAGTACAAAAAAGGTTAGTAATAATCCAGTTGAGCCATTGCTAACTAGGTAAGCAATTATTAATAAATTAGTAGCGCGAATTAAATTGCAATACCTAATAATTCGCTGCCGAGAGAATCTATCTAAGATTGTTCCGACATAAGGACCGATTAATGAGTAGGGCAGTAACACAACTGCGAAGGCAACCGCCGCCGAGATCGCATCAGGGGCTCGCTCCGGAGAAAATAAAACAAAGCTGGCAAGTGCTGATTGAAACAAGCCATCAGTTAACTGGCCGGTCCACCGAACGGTAAGGATTCGATTTAATCTCGACTCTTTACCAACCGGCCAAATCCCCATTCCACAAGCGTAGTTATTAAATACCTATTAATCTTGGATCTTATGTTTGCCACCTTTAAGACGATGCGATCAACGATCGACTACTCACTGAGCAAGCGCAGAACATTAATCGCCTTGTTTCAAGGAGCAGCATCTGCGATGGATGCATGTGATGCCGATCCATATCTTCGTCGTGCTGCGAAATATCATGGCTTATTAACAAATCGTGCATGTCCTGTTTGCAAGAAGTTTAAGATCGTTGAACTTCGCTACGCCTTTGGGGATCAACTCGGCCAATACTCAGGACGAATTAAGAATGAATTAGAGCTGGCACAAATGCAAAGTGAGTTTGGTGAGTTTCGCGTCTACGTTGTTGAGATTTGCACCAGCTGTCACTGGAACCATCTCGTCTCTTCATTCGTATTAGGTGATGGCAAGTACCGAAAGCCACCCCGCAAAGTTCGCACACTCGCCGATGATGATTAATAACCAGTAAAGTTAGGGTATGAATAATCTGCGGGAGCGATTACCCAGAATTGCGGTTTTAATCACCGGCTTCGGCTTTGTCACCGGCATATTCATCTTTGTTTTTGCTTACTTCACCGTCTCAATTCCAGATCCAAATGCTTATGTAAACTCCCAATCAACAATTATTCAATACGCAGATGGCTCTGAGATCGGGCGAATCGGCTCTGAAAATCGAACTGTAGTAACTCTTGCACAAATTCCATTAACTGTTCGACAAGCGGTGATGGCAGCTGAGGATCGCAATTTTTATACAAATAAAGCATTTAGCGTAACCGCATTAGCCCAAGCTGTAATTGACAATGTAATTTCACTTGGCCAAGGCCGAGGTGGCTCAACCATCACTCAGCAGTATGCCAAGACTGCATTTTTAACACCAGAGCGAAGCATTGTCCGTAAGGTAAAAGAGTTAATAATTGCAATTAAGTTAGAGAATCGATACTCCAAAGATCAAATCTTTGAAAATTACTTAAATACTATTTACTTTGGTCGCGGCTCTTACGGTGTGCAAACTGCATCTCAACTTTACTTTGGAACCACAGTTGATCAATTAAATGTGGCACAAGCTGCAGTTCTAGCATCTATTTTGCGAAGTCCAGGTTTATATGATCCTGGCTTTAAAGCCGAGAATCTTTCTAGATTAGAAAATCGCTTCGCCTATGTAATTGATGGCATGGTTGAAGAGAAGTGGTTAACCGAGGAGCAAGCAAGCAGAGTTAAATTTCCGTTAATTAATCCTCGTGTTACATCAGGTGCGCTATCTGGGCCAAAGGGTTATGTAATCTCTTGGGTAGAGCGTGAGCTAAATCGACTTGGCTTTACCGATGAACAATTATTAATTGGTGGCTACATTATTAAAACCACATTAGTAAAGGAGGCTCAAGAGGCTGCAGTTGCAGCTGTTAATCAAGAGGCACCAGTTAGGGCGCCAGAAAACCTACATATTGGCCTGGTTTCAATTAAGCCCGGAACCGGTGAAATTTTGGCGATGTATGGCGGTAAGGATTATTTAAAGTATCAATTTAATGCAGCAACTCAAGGTATTGCATCTGGTGGCTCCTCCTTTAAACCATTTGCCTTAATTGCAGCGCTAGAAGCGGGCATCCCACTTACTTCAGTATGGAATGGTGATTCACCAAAGGTTTACGATGATGGAATCGGCCGACCATATTTAGTAAACAATTACGGTGGTAAAAATTACGGCGATGTCTCATTACTAACTGCGACCGAACAATCAATCAACACAATTTATGTACCACTAGGAATTAAAGCTGGCGTAGATAAGGTAGTAGATGC
>WLHY01000100.1 GCA_009702465.1 Actinomycetota bacterium | reverse complement strand
GCCACCTTGTTGATTTAAAGAGGTTGGATCATGCATAACCCAAAACACAGCAAGTAAACGTTGATATGAGATTTGGCTTGGATCAAAGGTAACCTCAACAACTTCAGCATGTGCGGTTCGACCAGTACAAACCTCTTCATAGGTTGGATTTGATTTAACGCCACCCATGTAGCCAACAGATGTTGAGATGACTCCAGTTAGTTGCCAAAATCTTCGCTCTGCACCCCAAAAACATCCTGTTGCAAAGTATGCGGTTTGAGTCGATGTGGTCATGGCGTAATTCTCCCTGATTGATTCAAGTTGATCAATTTGTAACTGCTAACCTTGTTTTCTAGGCTGATTAGGTAATTTCTAATCTTGCCCCCGTAGCTCAGGGGATAGAGCACTGCCCTCCGGAGGCAGGTGCGCAGGTTCGATTCCTGCCGGGGGCACGCTGAAATAAATAATTAATTGCTCAGATAATTTTAAATCACAGTTAAATATCCTTGTTTATTTAATAATTTCACGGGAGAATTACCGCCTGAGAGGGATTTCCTCTCCATTTATTAATTAGTCGAAAGATATCGAGAGACAAAAGGAGTTAATGACCTATGGATTGGCGACATGAAGCCGCTTGTCGCGAAGAGGATCCAGAGGTTTTCTTTCCGGTTGGAAACACCGGACCTGCTCTCGCTCAAATCGAAGAGGCAAAAAAGATCTGTGAACGTTGTTCCGTAAAGGAGCCATGTCTTGCCTGGGCGCTTGAAAGCGGACAGGATGCCGGAGTTTGGGGCGGTCTATCTGAGGATGAACGTCGGGCGATGAAACGTCGGGCAGCTCGAAATCGCGCTCGCCAATTAGAGAATCAAAATACCTTTTAAATTGTTTGGTTTGCTACAAAACTTAATCTAGCAGTTGTAAGTGCACCCTCTCGTTTAACACCAATCTCCCCCGCTAACTCATTTTGGGTAAGGGTATTTACAATTTGCAATCCTAGATTTGCCGATTGCTCTAAATTGAAATCAGCTGGAAGCCCATCGCCATTATCACTCACGCAGACAATGTAATTATTTCCTTCAGTTGAGATGCTGACCTGAAGCAGATCACCGGAATTGGCTAATCCATGCTCTAGCGCATTTTGAATTAACTCAGCAATCACCAGGGATAAGGCGGTAGCAACCTTTGAATCAAAGGAGCCAAACTCACCTAACTTTTCATATCTAATTGGCCGGGGTGCCAAACTAATCGCATTTTTTACAATTTGATCAAGCACTGAATCAAACTCAACAAACTCAGTTGATTGATTAGAAAGCGTCTCATGCACTAGTGCAATTGAGGCGACTCGCCTAACCGCCTCAGCTAAGGCAGCGCTAGCTGTGGGATCTTCGACCCGTCTTGATTGCAATCTAAGTAAGGCGGAAACTGTCTGTAAATTGTTTTTAACTCGATGATGAATCTCCTTAATGGTGGCATCCTTGGTAATCAACGCCTTGTCTCGGTTTCGTAGCTCAGTCACATTGTGCAACAGAACTATTGCACCAATGTGATCATTAGCCGCCGTTAGTGGCAACACTAAGAGATCAATTACACCCTTACTATTTTCATACTCAACTCTTCTTAAACTCTTACCCGATAACACACTCTGCCAAGCCTCATCAGTTGGCTCACTCTTACTCTTTGGCAGCTTTGCAAATAATTCACCTAAATTCTCCTGCTCAAGCTCCTTATCAAAACCAACTCGACTAATTGCAGATCTTGCATTTGGACTGGCAAAGTAGATGGTGCCATTTTTATCCAATCGAATTAAGCCATCCCCAACCCGTGGGGCTGACTCAGAGTTATAAATACTGTTACGAATTGGGAAATTTCCCTCAGCAACCATTTGAAATATCTTGTGGGCAATTTCGCGATAATTTAACTCTAACTTTGATGGTGATCGCATTAACTCTGAATTACGATGGCGCGCAATAATCGCAATTGTCTTACCGGCAAAGTGAACTGGAATGCTCTCCTCTTTAATCATTAGCTCACCCACCTTTATCGGTTTGGTGTCTCGCAAGATCTCACCGCTCGAAAGCGCCTGATCTACCCGATCATTTACCCCCCAACTCATCTCACTGCCAATTAAGTCATTATTAAAAACGGTGGCGGTTGTTGTGGGACGGATTTGAGCGATCGCAACATATCCAGTGGGCCAAGATTTATCATCTTTGCGAATTGGTAACCACAAAAGTAAATCTGCAAATGAGAGATCAGCTAACAATCGCCACTCGGCAACTAACTCTGAAAGGTGCTCGATCTCTGCCGGCTGTAATCGTGAGTTGCTTGAGATCAACTCGGTGAAGGTAGCCATGGCTCAAGGGTAAGAGTAATTCGGGATTTAGACCAAACCCTTGCAAAGCAGATCTAATTGTTTGGAGAATGTGGAGTAGGTAAAGAGTTTGGATCGATCGCTAGTTGGATAGCGCTGAGCGGCTCGGTAATCAAATGGCAGTTGTAGATGATCTTTACCATTTACGATTGAGAGAAATTGAGTATTGACCAGTCGGGCAGCAGTATCAAATCTCTGTTGGTTTAGTAGATATGTAATTGCCGGCGGTGAGATTAAATTTTGATAATCAGCGATAAATTTTGCTAAGTAATTGATACCTCCGGTATCGGCACGAATCACATAAATAATTCGCTTTGCACAACTTAAGACTAAATCCTGCAGCTGGCCAGATATTCGCCGATCCGTCAAGGTTGAGGTTAACGCCTTAGTTGATCCAGCATCCATTACATAGGTTTGGTCACTCTGTAACTTGTCTGAAAAATTTAACTCTTCAACAATCATTAATTTATTTATTTGCGATATCTCTGCGCGATAAGCATCTGATTTAAGGGCGATTAATTGGGCGCCTTGAAATCTGGCAGCGACTTGGTTAGCAATCGTACTTACGCCAGGTGCGCCAGGGGAACCAAGTACTGCAATGAACTTTTCTAATCGATCTCTACCTCGAACCATGGGTTTGCGGATAGATTCAGATATCGATGCGATTAATTCGGTAGCATCAAATTGGTTGGGTGTAATTGAGATAAATCTAAAGTTTGAAAAGATCTTACTTACCCTTGCGATCTCAGATTTATCAATTAGATCTGTTGAATAGATAATGGTTAATTGTTCATCATTATTATGTTCAGTTAGGTAGTTTGTTAAAGCAGAAAAAGTTAATGCTCGATAGATAATGTTGTTGCCATGAGAGAACAGCAGGTTTGCCACCTCAGCCTCACACTCACTATTTACAATTGCGGTGATAAAGGATCTGCCGCTCGACTTGTTAATAACTGCCTCTGACAATTATCAACCGACTATCTGCAAGATGGTTGAGAATTAAGGTTATTAACGGTTGTGGCAATGAGACCACGACGCTCGCCTTGCCAGAGTTGTTGCGCTCTGAAACTGCACTAACACTTACCCGCTCTGTCAGTAAGGTGGATTCAACAATGCTCCTCGGGTTAGATGTTGGGTTTGATATTGAGTTTGAGGTTGGAATTGCATAGATATCTATTACCTCACCTCTAGTTAATCCCATCGGTAGATCGGTAGATTCAACCGTTAGTGGCACCGCTCGCAAATCAAGTTGATTTGCAGTTGATGTAATAGCCGCCAATGGAATTAGATCACCAGCTGCTACTCGAAACTTAACTACCGCTCCAATGATTTGGGCAGATGCAGATAGGTAATTTTTCGCAGACTCAGGTAATAAAACTGAGGTTGCTTTAATATCTGATTGGGTAATTAT
>WLHY01000010.1 GCA_009702465.1 Actinomycetota bacterium | reverse complement strand
TTGACCACATCATTTGCACCAACTACTAGAACAACATCGGTTTGTGGGAAGGTTGGATTTATCTCCTCCATCTCCACCAATTGTTCATACGGCACATTTGCCTCAGCTAGCAATACATTCATGTGTCCAGGCATACGACCTGCAACTGGGTGAATTCCATAAGCCACATCAACACCCTTGCTTGATAAGAGATCAGCTAATTCGCGAACTGTGTGTTGGGCTTGAGCAACCGCTAAACCAAAACCTGGAACGATAACTACGCGTTGGGCATAGTTAAGCAAAATTGCAACATCATCGGGTGAACCAGATTTAACTGGCCGCGCTTGCGCAGAATCAGAGCCAGCCGATGCCTTTGCGGTGAATGCACCAAATAAGGTGCCGAACAATGATCTGCCCATAGCTTGTGCCATTAAGCGAGTTAAAATCGTGCCGGAAGCACCAACTAAGGTACCGGCGATAATCAACATTGTATTTTCAAGTACATAACCACTTGCTGCAACGGTTAAGCCGGTAAATGCATTTAATAGCGAGATAACAATCGGAACATCTGCGCCACCAACTGGCAGTACAAATAAGATTCCAAATACTAAGGATAGAAGCGCATTAATTAATAGCGGAGATGTGCCGCCAGATGCAATTACCCAGCCGCCAGTTGCTAGAACTGAGATGGCAGAGAGAGCGATTAATTGACGACCAAATGGAAAAATTACGGGGCGAGTAGTCATTAACTCTTGTAACTTTAAGAAGGTAACAATAGATCCAGAGAAAGATACCGATCCAACAATTACGGTAAAGACAGTTGCGACAACCTGCGCCACAGTTGCATCTGTACCTAGCTTTAAATACTCAACAATTGCTACAAGTGCGGCAGCGCCACCACCAACACCATTAAACAGAGCAACTAATTGCGGCATCTGTGTCATCTGCACCTTACGCGCAGCTGGCACACCAACTAATACACCAAAGGCGATCGCGCCCAAGATTAATGGCTGGTTATTTAATGCTTTGCCATCATTTGCGTAGAAGAAAACAATAATTGTTGCAATAGTGGCACCAAGCGCACCAATTAGATTTCCACGTCTAGCAGATTTTGGTGAGGATAAACCTTTAAGGGCTAAGATAAAACAGATACCAGCAATTAAACCAATTAGATCATACATATCGCGGCTCATTAATTTTGACCGCCCGCTTCATCGTTTTGCTTCTTCTTATCTTTCGGCTTGCCCTTAAACATTTGCAACATTCGATCAGTTACTACAAAGCCACCAACCATATTTATTGTGGCAAGCACAATTGCAATTGTAGATAGTGTTAACTCTAAGGTTGTCTTTGAATGATCGGCAACAATAATTGCGCCAACTAAAATAACGCCGTGAATCGCATTGGCACCGCTCATAAGTGGGGTGTGTAGGGTGGTTGAAACCTTTGATACAACCTCAAAGCCAACAAAGATAGATAGTAAAAATATTGCTAGTAAGGCTAATTCAGTGCTCATAATCTCAGTACTCATTACTTACTCCGCTCTCTCTTTGCACCAGCATGAGTTAGCGCAGCTGAATCAATAATCTCATCGGCAAAATCAGGGTAGATCTCACCAGTTGGCTTGCCATCAACTGTTTTGCTCATTAACAAGAGCAGATTTACAACGTTGCGGGAGAACAACATTGATGCGTGATACGGCAGTTGGCTTGGTACATCTTTACCGCCCCACATAGTCACACCAGCACTTGTTGTAATTACCTGACCGGCAACACTAC
Organism: Actinomycetota bacterium; assembly: GCA_009702465.1. GTDB lineage: Bacteria > Actinomycetota > Actinomycetes > Nanopelagicales > Nanopelagicaceae > Nanopelagicus. The sequence continues at coordinate 11,223 of WLHY01000010.1, read as the reverse complement.
CTTCAACATTTCCACCACTTTCAGATGCCAAATCTACAATTACTGATCCAGGTTTCATCTGGGCTGCCATTTGTGCAGTTACTAATTGTGGTGCGGTACGACCTGGAACAGCTGCAGTGGTAATTAAAACATCAGCTGCTGCAATATAAGGTGTTAGTAATTCTCGTTGCTTAGCTGCGCGCTCCTCAGTCATCTCTCGGGCGTACCCACCTGCACCTTCAAGTGCTTCTAACTCAAGTGTGATGAACTTTGCGCCCATAGATTTAACCTCATCAGCAGAGGCGGGGCGAACATCATATGCACTGACAACTGCACCTAAACGTTTTGCAGTTGCAATCGCTTGCAAACCAGCAACACCTGCACCCAAGACAACCACCTTTGCCGGTGTAACTGTGCCAGCGGCGGTCATAAGTAATGGGAAAAACTTTGGTGATAATTCAGCAGCGACTAACGCAGCGCGATAACCGGCACATAATGCTTGTGAGGTAAGTGCATCCATTGATTGTGCACGTGAGATACGTGGAACTGACTCCAGTGAAAAAGCGGTAACACCAGCGCTTGCAGCGGCGGCAATTGAATCAGCAGATCCAGTTGGAGATAAAAAGGAGATTGTGATTGCGCCTTTTTTAAGTGAGCTCATTTGTGCTGGAGTTAATGGCTGAACAGATAAAACGACATCTGCATCCTTTAATACATCCCCTGATTTAATAACCGCACCAGCTGCTTCAAAATCTTTATCAGAGGCTTGTGCAGTTAAGCCAGCGCCAGATTCAATAACCACTTCAAGTCCAGCTTTACTTAACTTTGAAATAATATCTGGAACTAGGGCAACCCGCTTTTCGCCATCTTTGATCTCTTTAGGAACGGCTACTCGCATTGGGTAAATCTACCCTCAATTAAATTCTTACTTAACTTATTGCGGCGCCAGACCGTTAATTCCCGCTCAGATCACCACGTGTTAGGTGAAATAGCAGGGCTTGAATGGTCGTTCGTCGGTGGAATGCTTGTCGCCAGACTACCGATTTGGTGCCATCAATTACATCAGCACCTACCTCTTCACCTCTATGTGCTGGCAGACAGTGCATAAATATTGAATCTTTAGCGGTTAGCTTCATTAACTTATCGGTAACTGCAAATGGTGAAAGTGCTTCAAACTTTTCACTGCGATCAGATTCTGAATCTCCCATTGACATCCAAACATCGGTGTATAAAACGCTTGCATCCTTGGCTGCTGCAACTGGATCATTACTTATCTCAATTGTGCCACCAGAATTTTTAGCAATTGCTTGTGCCTGCTTTACTACCTCTGGCTTTGTTGACCATTTACCTGATGGTGTTGCAACAACAATATTTGCACCCATGGTTGCACCCATAATCAGCCAAGCATTAGCCATATTGTTACCATCACCTAAGTAAACAAATTTTCGGTCGGCGATGTTTTTACCAAAGTTTTCTCGAATAGTTATCCAATCTGCAAGTAATTGAGTTGGATGATCATCATCAGTTAGTGCATTAATAACTGGAATAGATGCAAACCTTCCCAGCTCATCAACATCAGATTGCGCAAAGGTGCGAACAATTAAGGCATCACAAAAGCCAGAGATAATCTTTGCCGTATCAGCGATAGTTTCACCACGACCGATTTGAAGATCATCACCTCGCAAGAAAATTGGTGAGCCACCTAGGTGCGCAACGGCGGTCTCTGAGGCTAATCTGGTTCGCGTCGATGATTTAGTCATATAAATTGCAACTGTTTTTTTAGCCAGATGTTTCTTGGCCGAAAGTGGCTTCTCAGCAAACTTTGCAGCAGATTTGAGCAGCAACTCAATATCAGCCCTGGATAGATCGCTGGTGCGAAGTAGATCCTTCATGAGCAGAGCCTAATCGCAAGCCCCTTGATCAGGATAATATTTACGCATGGGCTTTCTCTCTGATCTACTCGAAAAAACCAAGCCAGCACAGACGCCTTTAAGTATTGATGAGGGCGATCACGAGCGATTTTCGCATTATGTCGATAAGAACAAAATTACCGAATCTGCAGTTTCCGGCAGACCGGTGCGAGCTTTATGTGGCAAGAAGTGGATTCCTAACCGAGACCCACAAAAATTTCCAGTGTGTCCAACATGTAAAGAGATCCACGCTTCCTTGAAGTAATTTTTAAGTTTCACCCGTTAACCTTTCTCGATATGAGGAAATTCAGTATTTGCCTTCTTGCATTTGTTTTTGCAATATCTGGAACTGTTTTCACCTCGGCAAATGCCAACAATCCACCAAGGCGAATTTTGACTGGTTGGATGGATGGTTCACCTACTGTTTATCTTCGCTCAGTTGATACAAATTTTAAGTATGAGGTAATTAAGGATGTTTCACCATTTTGGTATGGCTTATTAAGTGAATCCAATATCCGCGATAAGTACACCTTAGGCCGATACACCAAACCGATTACCGCGGCAATTGCTGACTTAAGACAACGTGGCTTTGTTATCCTGCCATCAATCACAGATGATCAACCCGTACGAGTCTTAGCTGGAATTTTAGCTGATGAAGCACGAAGAGCAGTATTAGTAAAAAGTATTAGAGATTTAGTTGCAAAGTATGATTATGATGGAATTGATTTAGATTTTGAAAAGTTTTATGCCAAGGGTGAAACCCGAGCGAATTGGGTTGCAATGAAACCCAATTGGGTCTCATTTATCAAAGAGCTCTCTGCTGTACTTCGCGCAGATGGAAAATTGTTATCAGTAACAACACCACCAGATTTTGACCGCGCTACTAAGCGAGCCGGAAATTGGGTTTATGCCTGGGCTGAAATGGGACCACACATCGATCGATTAAGAATCATGGCATATGACTTTTCAACGGTGACACCTGGACCAATTGGTCCACTTGATTGGACTGAGGATGCTGTTAAGTATGCAGTAACTCAGATGCCCGCCTCAAAAGTTTATGTTGGTATCCCTGCTTATGGCAGAGATTGGATTACTAAAGTAGATGGTGTTTGTCCAAAAGCTTTTGAAACTTCAATAGTTGTGGGTGGCAGAGCTGCACTCACCATGAGAGATGCGGCTAATTTGCCAACTGTTTATGGTGGCGCCGCTGTTTATAACGCAACGATTGGCGAAAACAGATTTAATTATCAGAAGGCTTATACCGATCCGACAAATAGTGCAATTACTTGTACAGCAACTAGAACTGCGTGGTATCCAGATGAGAGATCCTTTGCCGCACGAGCCCTGTTAGTCGGAAAGTACCGCTTAGGTGGTATTGCAATTTGGAGCTTTGGTAAAGAGTCGCCCGCGGCGGCACAAGCCATTATCAATGCAGCTCAAGCAATTGCGCCAGATGTAGTTGTCAGTGAAATATCAACCGATCTCGAGCAGGTTGGCTATGGAAATGTATTTAATTTAACCGGTAAATTTTCACTGCCCGATAAAACTCCAGTTACCGGAGTTAATGTGCGGTTTGAGGTTAAAGGCCCGACCGATACAAATTGGCGAAGTGTTGCCGCTGGCACTACAGATGCAAATGGCTTTATTACATCATCGGCAATTTTGGGCCAAAAGAGTCAGATCAGATTAGTAAGTGAAGCAAGTTGGGAGCGATCAGAGGGCCGAAGCGGCGAGAAGGTAATTACCGTAGCCCCAACGCTTAATTTAAATCTGCCCGCCTCTGTTAAAGCAAACGCGAGCTATCAAATCATTGGCCAGATTCTGCCAGCTGCTGCGGCAGTCAATGTCACCATTCGACGAAATGGATCGACCTTTGGCAGTTTTGTAACTGATCAACGTGGTGAGTTTAGATTTACATTGTTAGAGAAAGAGGCTGGATTAGCAAGCTATCAAGCGGTAATGGCCACCACCGCACAGGCGAATGCTGGAAGCAGTCAGGCTTACTCACTATTAGTTCGGTAGTTTTCATAAGATAATAAGGGTGTGAGTACCGAAACCGAAGAGCTCTCCGAGTTGGATTTATCAAAGTTTTTTGATCGACCATGGGTGTGCATTGTTTGGGATGATCCAGTTAATTTACAAAGTTATGTAACCTATGTATTTATAAAATTATTTGGCTTTAGCAAAGAAAAAGCACATGAGCTAATGATGAAGGTTCATACCGAAGGTAAAGCGGTGGTTGCAGCTGGGTCTCGAGAAGCAATGGAGAATGATGTTCAGCGGTTACATGAACATGGTTTATGGGCAACGCTACAAAGAGATGATCATGGGGGAGTTTAAAGGAACACCGGCAACTGGTGATTTAACAGTTGCACTTAGCAATGATGAATTGCATATTTTAATCAACCTAGTTGAACAATTACTTGAGTTATTAGGTGAGCGTAACTTCGCCCATCACTATCAATCAGATGATCCCTTTGCACAATTAATGGCGGCGCAGTTGATGAACATGGAGCCATTATCAGCACCTGAGGATCCAGTTTTAAATCGTTTGTTGCCAAATGCATATGCCGATCCCGATGCTGCCGATGAGTTTCGTAAATTTACTGAACCCAGGCTGCGCCAGATTAAACAACAACATCTAATGTATCTGCGAGAGCAGTTAGTTTTCCCAGTCGATCATGAGCTACCCAAGGCGGATATTTTAATTAGTGATGCTCAGCAATGGTTGCTTGCGTTGAATGATCTTCGATTGGCATTAGCGGTTCGGTTAGAGGTTGAGCCAGATACATTTGAAGAGTATGAATTAATGCCAGATAGCGAGCCTAAGAAATCTTTATTGGCGGTTTATTTCTGGCTAGGTGGAATTCAAGAGAAGTTATTAGATCACCTATAAAAAAATCTGCGGTTCCTAACTTTCAGGAACCGCAGATTTTCTAGAGTTAAAAAGAAGGCTTACGCGTCTTCCTTCATTCCCTCTGCTACTGACTTCATCTTTGCAATCTTGTAGATTGTTAGACCAAATACGCACTTCGCTGCAACATCTGCAAGTGTGTATCCAATTTGACGATTAACAAATGCTTCCGCTGAGGCTGCACCTGCTGCATCAATAATTGGTAGTAAGTAAGCGATTGGGTATACGCCCCATGTTGCGATCAACAGCATACGCAAGCGGCCAACAGTTGCGGCTACTCCAGCTGGTTGACGATCTAGAGACTTTGATAGCTCTACGAATAGAACATAAAGGATGTATAGGAATGGAAGTGTTGACAGCACACCCCAAATAATCTTGGTGTTTGTGTCAGATGAAAGCTCGCCTGGGTAACCAAGTGCGATCATCGCTGCTGCTGCTGGAACTAGGCGGTTGATCAATGAAGATGCAGCAGCCTTAGCTAGAGCAAGTACAGCAATTACCTCTACTAGAAGTAGTGGCACAGTAAGGATCCAGTCAACATAACGGTAACCCTCGTTGAATGTTCCCTTAGCGGTTCCAACCATGATCTTTCCATCAACATATGACTCGTTGAAGGAGTTGAAGATTCGCCAGTAGTGGTAACCAGCGATAAAGGTAACCATTGAGGACATAATTAGTGCGCCACGGTACTTAGGAAGTACGCGTGATTGTGAAACTAGTGTGAAGACGGTAGTAGCGAGCATTGATATAAGTCCGAATGAAAGGACGTTATAAATAACGCTGTACTGACCATCGGTTAATGCGATTGATGTCATTTAAATAGCCTCCATAGGCATTTAATTTGCTCATACCCTTTTGGGCGTAAGCCAGTGGGCTTTGCTAACTTCATATGATCGCTAGCACCGTCCACCTGCCTTAAGGATGGTGGTTACTCACAGGTTGGGCAAGGCTAGACGCAGTAATTTCACAGAATTTCTTGAAATTTTTGCCCCACTTGAGCGTGAAATCCTGAGAAATGGGGAAAGAAATACCGCCCCGCTTACACTTAACCAAATGAGTTCAGCGAAGGCGCCGACCGCCGCAACCCCAACCGCTACCGCTCCAATTGGGATCTTTGATTCCGGGGTGGGCGGATTAACTGTTGCTCGGGCGGTCATTGATCAACTGCCAGGTGAGTCAATTCTTTATGTGGGAGATACAGCCCGTGGACCTTATGGTCCAAAATCCTTAGCCCAGGTTAGAGGTTACGCCTTAGAGATTATGGATCAACTAGTCGATGCTGGTGTTAAAGCAATTGTGATTGCTTGTAACACCGCAAGTGCTGCCGTCCTACGTGATGCAAGAGAGCGGTACTCAATTCCAGTAATTGAGGTAATTGCTCCAGCTGTTCGCCGCGCAGTTTCTGCAACCAGAAGTGGCAAGGTCGGAGTTATTGGCACTACTGCAACTATTGAGTCAAAGGCTTATTTAGATGCATTTGCGGCTGCACCACATTTAGAGATTACATCGATCGCCTGTCCATTATTTGTTGAGTATGTAGAGCGCGGTGAAACTGCAGGAGCTGGAATCACAAAGGTAGCGCAGGATTACTTAGCACCGTTGACGGCAGCCAAGATCGACACCTTAGTTTTAGGTTGTACTCACTACCCATTATTAACTGGAGTTATCTCATATGTAATGGGAAATGAGGTCACCCTGGTTTCAAGTGCGGAGGAAACTGCAAAGGATCTATACCGAATCTTGGTAGAACAGGATTTAGTAAATAAGTCAGGCGGCCCAGTTACCCATAATTTTGTTGCTACGGGAGCAGCCGATAAGTTCAGCGCATTAGCTCGTAGATTTTTGGGACCTGAGGTAGTTAGCGTCTCGCAAAAGATCTAATTTTTTTAAAGTTAACCCAACCGCAGACCGGAGTAGAAAATGGCACGTATTGATGGAAGAGAGCCAGATCAATTACGCAAAATCTCATTTACTAGAAATTGGTTAAATAATGCAGAGGGCTCAGTATTAGTTGAGTTTGGTAACACCAGAGTTTTATGTGTGGCCTCATTTACTCCTGGCGTTCCACGTTGGCTAGTTGGCAAGGGCGCAGGTTGGATTACAAGTGAGTATGCGATGTTGCCACGAGCAACTCATACCCGTTCTGATCGCGAAAGTGTTAAAGGAAAATTAGGTGGCAGAACTCAGGAGATCTCAAGATTAGTTGGTCGATCATTGCGCGGTGTAGTTGATATGAAGGCGTTGGGCGAAAACACAATTGTGATTGATTGCGATGTTTTGCAGGCAGATGGTGGCACACGCACCGCCGCAATAACTGGTGCATATGTTGCGCTGCAAGATGCAATTACCTGGGCAAAGAGCAAGGGACATGTAGCAGAGAGTGCAAATCCAATTGCGCAATCAGTAGCTGCAGTTTCAGTTGGAATTATTAATGGTGTACCGATGCTAGATCTTTGTTATGAAGAGGATGTAACTGCCGAGACTGATATGAATATTGTGTGCACCAGCGATGGTAATTTCATCGAGGTACAAGGAACTGCTGAAGGTAAACCCTTTGATCGCAACCTGTTAAATAGCTTATTGGATTTGGGTTCAGCTGGTTGTTTGCAATTGAGTAAGTTGCAAGCACAAGCTTTGTTATAAGTTACCAGTTAATAAATTGCGTAAATTAGTTTTAGCAACTCATAATCAAGGCAAAATTGATGAGTTCAAAAGATTGCTCGCTGAATATGCTGGTGATGTAATTGTTTTAGGGTTAAGTGATTTTCCAGATATGCCAAATGTCGCTGAAACTGGAAAAACTTTAATTGAAAATGCTTTCTTAAAATCTCGAGCGATCGCTAAATTCACCGGTTTGCCAGCACTAGCTGATGACAGCGGATTATTTGTTGATTACTTAAATGGTGCACCTGGCATCTATTCCGCCAGATTTGCTGGATATCAAGGTCAGATCGCTAGCGAGCGAGATCGCTTAAATAATGAGCGATTATTAAAGGAGCTTGGCAATGTTGCTCGCCCAGATCGCAAGGCACAATTTAACTGTGCAGTGGTTTTTACCAATCTAAATTTAGATTTTGAGGCGCAGGAGTTAGGTAAGTTGTCAGGTGAGATCGCCGAAGCTGCCATTGGTGAGGCTGGCTTTGGCTATGACAGCCTCTTTATCCCAGAGGGGTTTGACCAAACACTTGCGCAACTTGGTGCGGGGGTGAAGGACAGGATTAGCCATCGCGGGCTGGCAATGCGTGCAATTGTGCCAACCTTGAGCCTGCATCTGTAATCACTCATGTATCCTTAAGGCTAAGAAATTTTTAAAACCTCATCTGCACAAAATGTCAGTGAAATGTTTCAACTAAGTAAGGGAGTAATTAAGTGGCTGCAAAGAAAACTGCACGCAAAGCGCCAAAGAAAGCTGTTAAGAAAGCTGCAAAGCGTTCAACAGCAAAGCGTTCAACAGCAAAACGTTCAACTGCGAAAAAGAGCACCGCTCGTAAAGCTGTAAAGAAAACTGCTAAGCGTAAGTCAAGTAAGAAATCCGCAACATATAAAGTTCCACCGGTTCCACTAGGTGGCTCTTCTCGTTCTTCAGTATCAACTATTTCTACAACACCAAAACCAGCAGCTAGCTCTTACTCACCAAGCAAGAGCAGCAAATCCTCTGGTAACTCATCAAACAAGGTTTTGATTGCAGTTGTTCTTGGAATTGTAATTTTGGCGATTGCCGTAATTGCTAGCGGAACATCAGATGATGAATCAACAACAGTAACTCCAACTCCGATTGCATCTGAGTCTGCGGCACCTACGCCATCTGAGTCTGCATCTGAGACAAGCTCTGCACCTCTTGCAGCGCATGAAGCACCAACCAAGATTGTTGCTCAATACAACGCTACTGGCGCAACAGTTTTCTGGAAATCCCCAGAAACAGCGATCGAGGGAATTACTGGCTACAACCTAGAACTGCGCAAAGGTGGCTCAACTGAGTGGAACTTAGTAGCAACTGTTCCAGCAACTCAATTCTCACAAGATATTACAAAAACCGGAACAGATAGCTGGGCCCAGGTAAAGGTTTCAACTGTTTACTCCGATGGAGTTGTAGTTGATGGCAAGATCTTCGGATTGCCAGGTAGCTGGGAGTAAGTGAAAAGAAGATTAATAATCCTCATCGAGAAATTGATGAGGATTATTTTTTTACAGATTTACTTTGCTGGAATTACCAATACATCCAAGATTGCAGCGACATAAGCATCAGAGCCAATCGGACTTAGGTGTACACCATCTGGTGCAAAGAGCTCTGGTTTACCTTCTGAGATTTTATTCCAGTCAACTAATTTTACATTTGCATAATTAGCAGCAACTGTGGCAATTATTTCATTATTTTCATCCCGCCAAGATCTTGGTACTGCAGTATTTACAACAATAATTTGTGGCTGGTTTTTTATTGTTTCAAAGATGTCGGTAACAGTTTCTAAGGATAATTTATTGTTATTGCCTAAGTTAAAGACAATAGGTGATTCCGGAACCGCTATCTGATCTACCCCCATCGCAGCCAGTAACTCTGGGGCTTGTCGACCTACTCTGGCATTAATTAATGAGATGTGTACCTGTCTTTCTAACTTTGCCCGAACACCTAAAATTACTGAATCACCGGTAACCCAAACACCAGTAGTGCTCCCGAGATCTCCAGTATTGGCTGCCTGATCCTCATCAATCATGTTTTCATTTAACAATTGCTTAGCTGCTAGCTCAGATTTACTGATTGCTTGGGCAGAGATAGAGGCGGAAACAGCAAGTAAAGAGATGATCGATAAAACAATGTAAGCCTTATGGCGCAGCTGCACTCTTGGTGCGCGGTACTTAATTCCGCGAATCCAGTTTTGAATATTTCCCTGGCGAAATGGAATTTCAACCCATCGAAGTGAGATATCAGCCAGCGCTAAAACCAGCAGAACTCTGGCTAGATAAAGCGCCCAGGTATCTCCAGTTAAATCGACAGATGGCCGAGTAACTTGGAATACCACCCAGTGCCAAATGTAGATTCCATAGCTGCGTTGGCCCACCCAGGTGAAAGGTGCACTACTTATTAATGGCGCAAATCTAGATGCGGGATGAACTAGGGAGATAATCACTAAACAGCCGAAGATTGCAGCTAGTGGAAATGCAATTTGATACAAGGTTGCATTATTTGCATCAATAAATAAAAAGGTTGCTATTAATCCCAGCAAACCAAATACCCCGATGCCATCAATGACATCTTGCGCCCGTTTTGCAATGTTGGCACTTAAATTTTGTGGGATCCAACTAACTGCTAAAGCTGATCCTAGAAATAAACCAAGGCTATGAGTATCTGTTCCAAAGTAGATGTGGCTTACCTGCTGTGCGTTTGCTGCATCTAGTTGAAGAGAGACAAAAAATAAAGCAGCTCCAGAGAACATTGCAATGATTAACGCCACCCGTGCAACATTTGCTTTGCCAAAGTACTTTAATACTGTAAGCAAAATTATCGGCCAAATTAAGTAGAACTGAAGCTCAACTGCAAGTGACCAAGTGTGCTGAAGCAATGGGGGCCGACCAACAGTTTCAAAGTAATCTTGTTGACGTGCAACTAAAGCCCAATTCATCATGCCTATTAGCGCGTAAGGCAGATCGGTTAGAAATCTCTTGATTGCCTCTGGCGCCCAAACGCCAATAAAAATAATGGTGCTAAAGACCATAAATAAAAATCCTGGATAAATTCGACGCAATCTAGCCCAGTAAAAACCACGAAGATCTAAGGCGCCAGATTTATTAATTGAATCAAGGATTAATCTGGTAATCACATAACCAGAGATCACAAAAAATAGGTCAACACCTAAAAATCCACCAGGCAGCCAAGAGATTCCGAGGTGATACAAAACGACAGCGGCAACAGCAATTGCTCGCAAGCCATCAATGGATGCAATGTGGCGGACAGGTTTTTCAGAGCTAGTACTCATGATGCAATCAGTAACTTCTTTTTCTTACCGACTACTTCTTTTTCTTTGCGGAAGCCTTCTTCTTTTCAGCATTTTCTCTTCGCGCAGCGGCAGCAGCAACCTGCTTACCTTTTCCAGAAACAAATGTTTTACCAGATGGCTTGTTAGCAGAGTCTAAGTTGGCATTTATATCCATTTGTAGTTCAGCTAAGCGGTCAAAAGCTTGTTGTAGTTTCTGGCGAGTTTGCGCAATCGCTTGCTCAGCTGCATTTAGCGATGCGTTTTGACTGCGGTGTAATCGCTCCGCCTCAGAGATTGCAGTTGATAACCAGCTGCGGTAATCAATAATCTGAGTTGCTGCACTTTCAATCATCTTTTGTGATTCACGGCGAGCTGCAGATGTTAATTGCGCAGCCTCGCGAGCAGATTCATTTAAGCTCTCCTCTGCCTCAGCCTCTGCATTACTACGAAG
>WLHY01000001.1 GCA_009702465.1 Actinomycetota bacterium | reverse complement strand
TTGCCGGCATTTGTTTTAACTCCTGGCTTCATCACAATTGCGCTGGCCTTTATCAGAATGAGTTTTGCGTTGCAGGAGGCAAACTCTGCCGGAACTGAGAGAGCACTGGCCCGCACTGATGAGTTAACTGGTTTATCAAATCGACGTAACTTTCTTACCTTTCTAAATAATACAAAGACAGGTTTTATATTTCTGCTTGATTTAGATGGCTTTAAATTGGTGAATGACTCATTAGGTCATGATGCTGGTGATCAATTACTGCGGCAAGTAGCAACTAGATTCTCCAGAGTGCTGCCGCCCAACGCTCTGATTGCCAGGTTGGGTGGAGATGAGTTTGGCATCATTGCAAATATCGCAGAGCAGGAGGCGGTAGAACTTAGCCACGCAATTCAATCAACTTTGAGCTATCCCTTTTTGATTTCAGGTAAAGAGGTGAGAATTGGTGTGAGTATTGGCATCGCTGGCTTTACTGATCAGTCAAACGCCTCTGAATTACTACAGCGTGCTGATGAGATGATGTATGAAGCAAAGCGAGGTAAGGATGGGATGAAGATCTGGAAGTAATCACTCCTAAAAAGTAGGCTAAACTTTTTGCAGTTGCAGAGAGCAACGATGAAAATGGAGGTCCTAATTGGCAGCACGTTTCCAGAATCGAGTTCTGATTTTAGGTGCAGGTTCAGTATCACAATGTGTACTACCACTTTTAATAGAGCATCTAGTAGATGCTAAACAGATCACGATTGCGGATATGCGTGATAACCGCCATCGCGTTTCAGAGGCTATCGCCGCTGGCGCAACTTATATTCAGGATCAATTGACCAAAGAGAATATGGATCAATTTTTATCCAAGTACCTATCAGCTGGAGATTTCTTATTAGATCTAGCTTGGAATATCGATGTTAATGAGATTCTTGGTTGGGCACATGATCATGGCGTTATCTACTTAAACACCTCACTTGAAGAGTGGGATCCATACTCAGCTGGCGCTAATCGCCATCCAACCGAGCGCACACTTTATTGGCGCCATATGAAATTACGTAAGTTAACCGATACTTGGAAGGGCCAAGGACCAACTGCAATTGTTGAACATGGTGCTAATCCTGGCTTGGTATCTCATCTAACTAAAAAAGCTATGGTTGATATCGCAACCCTTGCTATCTCTGAAGGTAAAGCGGCTTCTGGTGTTAAAGAGGCTTTGGATAATGAAAATTTCCCAGTACTTGCGCAAAAACTTGGGATCAAAGTAATTCATATTGCAGAACGAGATACGCAAATTTCAGATAAGCCAAAGTTATTTAATGAGTTTGTAAATACCTGGTCGGTAGAAGGTTTCTATGAAGAGGGCATTGCACCAGCTGAACTTGGTTGGGGTACTCATGAAAAAACCTTGCCGGCGAAGGCTTATGAACACCAAACTGGTCCAAAAAATCAGATCTGTATTGCACAACCAGGTGCAACTACCTGGGTTAGATCTTGGGTGCCAAATATGGAGACAACTGGGATGTTGGTTCGCCATGGCGAAGCATTCACAATAAGTGATCACTTAACTGTGTGGGATGGCGATAAGGCTATCTATCGGCCAACTGTTCATTACGCATACTGCCCAACCGATGCAGCAATTGCTTCGATGCGCGAGCTAGAGATGAATCAATGGCAGATCACCAGTAATCAGCGGATCATGAATGAGGAGATTATTGATGGTGCTGATCACCTAGGTGTATTACTTATGGGGCATCCATATAAATCTTGGTGGACCGGTTCATTGTTAAATATTCATGACTCTCGAAAGTTAATTCCAAAACAATCTGCTACTACGGTGCAGGTTTCAAGTGCAGTTTATGCAGCTGTTGCTTGGGCGATGGCAAATCCAAATCGTGGTTACCTGGTTCCAGATGATATGCCTTGGCGCGACGTTTTAAGTTACGCAGAAAGGTATTGGGGCGGTTACCACTCAGCTGCTGCAGATTGGGATCCACTGATGCACCGAAATGATTTATTTAAAGGTTGGAATGGTCGGGTTTACGATGAATCAGATCCGTGGCAGTTTAGTAATTTCCTAGCTTAACAATTACTTTACTTGTGGCCCTGGCTTGCTTGCCTTGATCTCATCAAGGCGAGCAAGTGATTCAACTCTTTCTAGTGCGTGATCAACAATTCGTTTTGGATAATTATTTTTATAGCCATCACTCTCATCCCAAGGCTCCTGCACCTTAACTCCTGAAATATGTGAGAGCTCTGGAATATATCGGCGTACATAATCACCATCTGGATCAAAGCGCTTTCCCTGTTCAATTGGGTTAAAGACTCGATAGTAAGGAGATGCATCTGTTCCGCTGCCGGCAGTCCATTGCCAGCCATGTGCATTTGAAGCTACATCGTAATCAATTAAATGCTCTTTAAAGAAGCGTTCACCCAACTGCCACTCTAGATGCAAATCCTTAACTAAAAAGGAGGCCACCACCATTCTGGTTCGATTGTGCATCCAGCCCTCATTTAACAATTGGCGCATAGCTGCATCCACAAAAGGAAAGCCAGTTTTGCCTTCACACCATGCTTTAAATTGTGCGCCTGGCTTGTCATAACGCATCTTTGCAAACTGGGGCGCATAATAATCGGTTTCAGTATGTTGATTATGAAACAAAACATCGGCGTAGAACTCACGCCAAGCAATCTCTTTTCGATATACATCATGTGCCGCACTGTCACCTAAATCTGCTAACAAGGTTCGTGGGTGGATCTCACCAAAACTTAAGTGCGCACTCATCTTGCTTGTGCCATCAATCGCAGCAAGATTTCTGCTTTCATCATAATTAGATAGCGCAGCCTTTTTAAATACCTTAAATCGTGCAATCGCCGCCGCTTCACCAGCTTGAGATTTAATTACACCAGCCGGCCATGGTGCATCTGGAATAGCTTTATTTGCCGGATCAACCTTTACCGTTGGAATCTTTTTAGGTGTTGTTGCAGGTGCGCGCCAACCATGCACCAGCCAAGCTCGATAAAAAGGGGTGTACACCTTGTAAGCGGTGCCATCGCTGGGTTTGCGCACACGGCTTGGTGCAACTGCATATGGTGAACCAGTTCTAGTTAGTTCGATTCCCGCTGCTTCAACTGCAGCATCACGGGCTGCACCCGTTGGTTCATACTCGGCGCTAATGTGAATTAAGTTTGCTTGGTACTTTTTCTTTAACTCAGTTAAAACCTTTATTGGATCTCCAGCAATTACATGTAAATTTCCATCTAGGCTTTGATCTAATGCTCGTAGCGAATCACTTAAATATGCAGCCCGCTTTGCGCCCATCTCCTTTATTAACTTTGGCTCTAAGATAAATACCGGAACTATCTCATCTGCCGCTGCAAGCGCTGCATTTAATGCTGGATTGTCACCGATTCGCAGATCTCTTCGAAACCAAAGTATCGATCTGCTAGCCATTTAGATAAGCCTTACTTAAGTAAATATCTAAAATTAATTATGGAGGGATTCAACAGTTTCATCCCAGCCCTTAACATCCTTTGGTTTACGTGGACCAGGTCCAACGTAACGTGCTGATGGACGGATGATGCGACCAGTTTGTTTCTGTTCCAAAATATGGGCAGACCAACCAGCTGTACGTGCAGCGGTAAACATAGATGTAAATAGATTTGCTGGAACTTGGGCAAAATCTAAAATAATCGCTGCCCAGAACTCGACATTAGTTTCTAGAACTCGATCTGGTTGACGCTCTTTAAGTTCAGCCAGTGCTGCCTTTTCAAGTGCAAGTGCTACCTCATAGCGAGGTGCATTTAGCTCCTTTGCAGTTCGACGTAATGTGCGAGCGCGTGGATCCTCTGCTCGGTAAACCCGATGACCAAAGCCCATCAAGCGATCGCCCTTATCAAGAATTGATTTCACGTAAGAAACCGCATCTCCTGATTTCTCTACCGCTTCAATCATGCTAAGTACTCGTGCTGGTGCGCCACCATGTAGTGGACCAGACATTGCACCGATTGCACCTGAGATAGATGCAGCAACATCAGCACCAGTTGATGCAATAACTCGACCTGTAAAGGTTGATGCATTCATGCCATGTTCTGCCGCTGAAACAAAGTAAGCATCGATTGCTCGTACATGTACTGGATCAGGCTCACCGCGCCAGCGAATCATCATTCGCTCAACTACGGTGTGGGCTTTATCAATCTCTGATTGTGGCACCGCTGGCACAACTGTGCCACGAGCTGATTGCGCAACATATGAAAGCACCATCACTGATACTCGAGCTAAATTACTTCTTGCCTCTGCATCTGAAATATCAAGTAATGGTTTTAAACCCCAAGCTGGAGTAAGCATCGCAATTGCAGATTGAACATCTACGCGAACATCACCGGTGTGAACTGGAAGTAAAAATGGTTCAGCTGCTGGTAATCCTGGATTGAACTCATCATCTACTAACAAGCCCCAAACATTTCCAAAGGTAACTCGGCCAACTAGATCCTCAATATCAACGCCGCGATAACGAAGTGCACTTCCCTCTTTATCTGGTTCAGCAATCTTTGATTCAAAGGCGATTACGCCCTCAAGCCCCGGCTTAAAATCATCGGCCATTATCTGCTCCTCTTCATCTGCGTAAAAATTCCAATGCCCGTATTCTGCTCTCTAGGTGAGGATGAACCAAACCGGGGATAAGTGAGGTTGGATACTCGTATGGCTAACCGCGAGGATATTGCTGCAATGCGTCGCCAGTACGGCGAGGTGGGATTGGTTGACTCACAACTTCCGGCAAACCCAGTTGAACTTTTTAATACCTGGCTATCCGAGGCCACCGCTAATGAAATAGTGGTTGAGGCTAACGCAATGATCTTGTCCACAGTTATTGATAATCAACCAAGTAGTCGAACTGTCTTATTAAAAGATTTAACTGATGAGGGCTTTACCTTTTTCTCAAATTATCAATCTAGAAAAGCAAAACAGATTTTGGAAAATCAAAATGTCTCACTTCTCTTTCCATGGTTTCCACTTGAGCGACAGGTAATTATCTTGGGTATTGCTTCAAAAATTTCATCAGCTGAATCTGATAACTACTTTGCTAGTCGACCTCGTGGCAGCCAGATCGGCGCCTGGGCATCTATGCAATCAACGGAGCTAAGTGAGCGATCAGTATTAGAAAGTAAATTTGCGGAATTTGAAGCGAAGTGGCCAGTTGGCACAACCATTCCTAGGCCAGATCATTGGGGTGGATATGTTGTGTTGCCCACATCAATTGAGTTTTGGCAGGGCAGATACTCCCGATTGCATGATCGAATTCGATATGTGAGATCGGAAAATAATGATTGGCAGATAAAACGTTTTTACCCGTAATATCCCCCTATGAGCGAAATAAAGATTCCGGAAAATTTAAAGCCAAGTGATGGTCGATTTGGTTGTGGGCCATCAAAGATTCGCTCCGTATCCCTTGCAAATTTAGCTAGTAATTATGGAAAGGTTTTAGGAACCTCACATAGGCAAAAACCAGTTAAATCAGTTGTTGGAAATGTTCGTACTGGATTGAAATCATTATTTAATTTACCTGAAGGTTATGAAGTAATTATTGGTAATGGTGGATCTACCGCATTTTGGGATATCGCAACCTTTGGCTTAATTGAAAATAAATCACAACACTTAGTATTTGGTGAGTTCTCCTCTAAATTTGCCGCTGCTGCAAAAGAGGCACCGATGATCGGTGATCCAACCGTGATAAAGGCAGAGCCTGGCTCTCATCCGCAAGCAACCGCTGAAGCTGGCGTAGATGCTTATGCACTGACGCATAATGAAACTAGCACTGGTGTATCAATGCCGATTATTCGACCAGCTGGTATCGCCGATGCCTTGGTTTTAGTTGATGCAACAAGTGCCGCTGGTGGGCTTGATCTTGATATCTCACAATCAGATGTTTACTACTTTGCCCCACAGAAATCCTTCGCCTCCGATGGCGGTTTATGGGTAGCAATTATGAGCCCAGCTGCAATTGCCAGAGTTGAAAAAATTAAAGCTAGCGGTCGTTGGGTACCTGCATTTTTTGATCTTTCGATTGCAATTGAAAACTCAAGATTAGATCAAACATATAACACACCTGCACTTGCTACCTTAATTTTGTTAGCTGAGCAGATCGAGTGGATGAATTCAAATGGTGGCTTAAAGTTTGCAGCTGGTCGCAGTGCCGACTCTTCATCTCGTCTATACAACTGGGCGGAAAAAACCTCTTACACAACACCATTTGTTACAGATCCAGCGATGCGCTCTAAGGTTGTTGGCACAATCAACTTTGATGATGCAATTGATGCACTTGAAATTGCAAAGGTACTTCGTGCAAATGGAATCGTAGATACAGATCCATATCGCAAATTAGGAAAGAACCAATTACGTATTGGTATGTTCCCAGCTGTTGAGCCAGCAGATATTGATGCCTTAACCGCTTGCATTGAATTTGTGGTTTCAAATCTTCCGACTAAGGCTTAAGGCAAAGATTTTGATGAGTTATCGCACCAGAAGAATAATTACCATCACAATACTGGTGGGTATGGTTGCCATGGTTCTACTCAGTGGTCTTTAATTAACACTGTTACGCAATTAATCTAAGGAGCAAATAATGAAAGAGGCTATCTTTGTAATTGCAATGGGAATTGTGCTTTGGATTATTGCCCTAGTTTTTGCAATTGTCATGAATGCAAGTACTGAGGTTTTATGGACCTGTGTTGCTGGTGCTGTGCTTGGTGCTATTGGATTGCGTTACACAATTAGGCGCGGACGCCGAAACCAACTCTAATTAAGCTTTACGCACCCTCGATTTGGCTAGCAATTCCACGCAAAACTTTTCCTAACCGCTCAGCCTCTGCAGTTGATGGATGACGTCCTTGGCGTAATTGATTTCCAACTCGATCTAAAATTTTAATTGAGTCCTCGATAATTGCAGCAAGATCATCAGCGTTGCCACGTGAGTTATTGACCATTGAAGGCGGTGCTTCAACTACTGAAACAGAGAGTGCCTGTGGGCCACGTCGGCCATCAGCAATACTGAACTCAAGTTTGGTTCCTGGCTTAACAGTTGTTACACCTTCTGGAAGTGCAGCTGCTGCTAAGTAAACATCCTCACCCTCATCATTTGAGATAAAGCCAAAACCCTTTTCTAGGCTAAACCATTTAACGCGGCCAGTAGGCATTGGTATCTCCAATCTATTTAAATACTCATTAACTTTTTTTTACTAGCCACTTGGTTGTGGTCAGGGGGATAGTTTAACCCAGATTAGCAATCTCCGGAATTGGGTTTATTCAGCCTTAATTAACGCTTCTGAGTGTGCGCCGCAGCCATGATCAATTGAAACCACCCGGGCATCCTCAGGTGAGATTGCATTTGAACAAACTCCGAAGGCACCACGTAATGAGCCAGCGATTGGAATAAAAAATCCACATGAGTGACAAGGTTTTGGTGCGGCATTTGCAATTGGTGTATTTGGACCACGATCACCTTCATACCAACGCTTGCTAGCTTGATCACGACCAACAATTGAAAGTACTCGTGCTCGTCCTAAACCAAACTCAAACAATTGATTTAAATCTAAGGTATCTAACTCATCATCCTCTGGAAGTGATGCCAAACCTGGAACCAATCTTTCATCATCGGGCGCGGTAGGAACAACATCGCCAACACCTAGATCACCTGGCTGAATTCGCTCAACATATGGCACCCAATTTGGTGCAAGTAATGCTTTGCTTCCTGGAAGTAAAACCACATCACAAATAGTTGGTGCTGATTTATCATCTAACTTTGCAACAGTTACCGCCCAGCGCCAGCCGCTGTAACCTGGCAACTTTGCTTCAAAGAGATAGGTTGCAACTCGATCTTCATCTGAATCAATTGAGTAAAACTCGCCAACAAAATCCTTTTTACCTGCATCTTCAATTGCAGCTTGCTTTGCAATATCTAGTGCTCCGAAAACATCATTTTTATTAATGCTTACTTCAACTACCGCTGGATATGTTTTAGCAGGTGCGATGTAAGGCTTTCGAACAATGATTGGTGCGGCATCAACTGCAGCAGGTGCAACCTCTGCAACAGTATCCAAGGATTGAATATCCAAATCATCTAACTCTGCCTCTGGCTCGGCCACAACAGATGATTGCCCTTTACGGATTTTCTTGAAAAGGGATTTCTTTTTAGCCATTGGTAAAGTGTAATTGAGTTGTTGCTAAATAGAAAAAGCCCCCGATTTTAAGCGGGGGCTTTTGATAAATATTTGGATTAGAAATCCATATCTCCGCCACCAGGAGCTGCAGGCATTGCACTCTTTGGCTCTGGCTTATCTGCAATTACCGCCTCGGTAGTTAAGAACAGGGCTGCAATTGATGCTGCATTTTGTAATGCAGAACGAGTTACCTTGGCTGGATCAATAATTCCTGATTTGATCATGTCAACATACTCACCAGTCGCAGCATTTAAGCCTTGACCAGTTGGTAGGTTTCTAACCTTTTCAACAATTACGCCACCTTCAAGACCTGCGTTAATTGCAATCTGCTTTAGTGGTGCTTCGATTGCAAGTTCAACAATCTTTGCACCAGTTGCTTCATCGCCACTTAACTTCAACTTATCAAAGGCAACCTTGCCAGCTTGTAGAAGTGCAACGCCGCCGCCGGCAACAATTCCCTCTTCAACAGCTGCTTTTGCATTTCGCACAGCATCTTCAATACGGTGCTTGCGCTCCTTAAGCTCAACCTCTGTTGCTGCTCCTGCCTTAATTACTGCAACGCCACCAGCAAGTTTTGCTAAACGCTCCTGTAATTTCTCACGATCATAATCAGAGTCACTCTTCTCAATTTCAGCACGAATTTGATTTACGCGACCCTTAATTTGCTCAGCATCGCCACTTCCTTCAACAATTGTTGTCTCTTCCTTGCTGATAACAACCTTGCGAGCGCTGCCAAGTAACTCAACCGTAGTTTGATCTAGCTTTAGACCAACCTCCTCTGAGACCACAGTTGCGCCAGTTAAAATTGCAATATCTTGCAACATCGCCTTACGACGATCACCAAATCCTGGTGCTTTAACCGCAACAGATTTAAATGTGCCGCGAATCTTATTTACAACTAATGTGGAAAGTGCCTCACCCTCGACATCTTCAGCGATAATTACAAGTGGCTTTCCAGTTTGCATTACCTTTTCTAGAATTGGAACTAAATCCTTAATATTTGAAATCTTTGAGTTTGCGATCAAGATGTATGGATCCTCCATTACCGTTTCCATACGATCGGTATCTGTTACAAAGTAAGCAGAGATATAACCCTTATCAAAGCGCATACCTTCAGTCAGCTCTAGCTCGAGACCAAATGTGTTGCTCTCTTCAACGGTAATTACGCCCTCTTTACCAACCTTGTCCATCGCCTCTGCGATCATTTCACCAATAGTTGTATCCGCTGCTGAAATTGATGCGGTTGCAGAGATCTGCTCCTTTGTTTCTACCGGCTTTGCCATCTTTAACAGCTCATCAGAGATCGCTTCTACCGCTTTTTCAATACCGCGCTTTAATGACATTGGATTTGATCCAGCCGCCACGTTACGTAGACCTTCGCGAACTAATGCTTGTGCTAACACTGTTGCGGTGGTTGTTCCATCTCCTGCAACATCATCAGTCTTCTTAGCAACCTCTTTAACTAGATCTGCACCAATCTTCTCCCATGGATCATCTAGCTCAATCTCTTTTGCAATTGAAACGCCATCATTTGTAATTGTTGGAGCGCCCCACTTTTTCTCAAGGACTACATTGCGACCGCGGGGCCCAAGGGTTACCTTGACCGCATCAGCTAATGCATTCATTCCGCGCTCTAAACCGCGACGGGCCTCTTCATTAAAAGCAATCATCTTTGCCATCTGATATCTCCTTCTTCAGTTAATCGCTTAGCTCTTACTCAATCTAGTTTTATCTAACTTAATCAAGGTGCGGCCTCATTATCACTCGGGCCACGAGAGTGCTAAGGCCAAATCTAAAGGATTTATTCCCTCCGCGCCAACTCAAAGTCAGGCCTTTAGGCGATGCCTAGCTTCGAGTAGCCGGCCTCTGCCTTTGATATGGCCGGCGGACACAATTTCATATGGTCCGCCTTACCCATATACAAAGTTCGAGCCCTTCAACCTTACGTGATGAGGCGGTTGGGTTATGCCTAGCCGTAGAAAGGCTAAAGATGCTTTTGTGGCTTTCGAGGCTAGGGCATAACCCATTAGCTTTGAAAGTTATTTAGAGGTTGAAGCCCAATCGAGTGCTGGAGCGGGCGGCGGTACGAGATTCACGGAGGCGACGAAGCCGCTTAACCAAGATTGGCTCAGCAAGTAATGCATCCTCGCGATCAATTAAATTATTTAACATTTGGTAGTAGGCGGGCGGAGTTAGATCAAATAACTCTTTAATTGCACTCTCTTTTGCACCAGCGTATCTCCACCATTGGCGCTCAAAATCAAGCATCTTTATCTCAAGCTCAGAAAGCCCAGAGCTACTGCTGATTGGCATACTAATTTCAGACATGCTCATATCCTAAAAGATTTACCACAAAATTCACGCCTTTATCTAGAGCGTGGCGAGAATTTCTGCAATATCACTCTCTTTAGTCCATGGATTAACAATTGCAAATCGCAGTATTGGTTGGTTGTGGTGAGAGGAGGGGGTAACAAATCCAATTTGATCCGCTAATAATTTATCACTCCATTTTTGGTAATCAGCCATCTGCCAACCTTTTCGCGTAAAGGCCACAACTGAAAGTGTTGGTTCCATTAAGAGCTCTAAATTTGGATGTTGTTTAATCAACTGCGCTGCAT
The DNA here is from genome assembly GCA_009702465.1 of Actinomycetota bacterium. GTDB lineage: Bacteria > Actinomycetota > Actinomycetes > Nanopelagicales > Nanopelagicaceae > Nanopelagicus. The sequence goes on along the minus strand of WLHY01000001.1, from coordinate 19,626 downwards.
GTTTTGCAATATCCATAGTTTGATCCATTGCTGCTGCATATTGATCTGTGCCGTGGGCTGCTAATGAGAACCAAAATGGTAATCCGCGTGCTCTGCGAGTTAAATGAATTGCGTAATCAGATGGATTCCATTCACCATCATCATCTAATGTCTCTAGGTAAGCAGCTTTTTGCAAGTGGGTAACCTTGGCGATCTCTGGATTTCGATAGATCAAAGCACAGGCATCAAATGGTGCAAACAACCATTTATGTGGATCGACAATTAATGAATCAGCGTTCTCGATACCAGCAAATAATGGTTGAGTTTTTGGCGAGCAAAGTGCAGCTAAACCATATGCGCCATCCACATGAAACCAGATACCACGCTCCTTTGTAATTGGCGCAATAGATTTTAAGTTATCAATAATTCCTAAATTTGTTGTTCCAGCTGTGGCAACCAATGCAAAGACTTGATGAGTTGGATTTTCGCTATGGTACTTATCAATTGCATCAGCACAAGCTGCGCCTTGCAATACGCCATTTTGATCTGGCTTAATCAAAATAATCTCAACATCCATTACCTCGGCTGCAGATTTAATTGATGAATGCGCTTCTAAGCTAGCGGCAATTACCCATTTGGTTACATCTGATCTCTTCGTGCGAAAGTGAGCGCGAGCAGTTACTAACGCTGATAAATTTCCAATAGTTCCACCTTGTACAAAAACGCCACCAGCACTTGCGGGTAATCCAGCAAGATTACTAATCCAACGAAGTGCTTGGTTCTCGGCAAATACTGCACCGGCTCCTTCTAGCCATGAACCACCATAAAGAGCTGAAGCGCCAACAACTAAATCAAATAAGTTTGCGTACTCGCTAGGTGCAGAGGGAATAAATGCTAGGTAACGTGGATGATCGGTAGAGATACATGCAGTTGCTAAAACATCTTTAAACAATTTTAAAGTCTCATGTCCGCCTAACCCTGCTTTGGTGATCGTATTGCCAGCGGCCTCATACAACTCTTGAGCGGTCTTTGGTCCATCTAATGGTGGATCAGTTCGAAGTCGAATTAAGGAGTACTCCAAAACCTCCTTGGCTAACTCTTCAACCTCAGTTGTGAATTGATGCATTGCTCTCTGCGTAATCTTTCCGGTTAGCACTGCGAATTAGATTTCTAATCATCGTTGGAAATACAAAACCGTGAAATGGCAGAACCGCAAACCAATACAACTGGCCACCTAAACCACGAGGTGAAAATGATGCCTCTTGCGTTACCTCAGATTGTCCATTTGGTAATTTCCGCACTCTAAATTCAAGCCAAGCCTTGCCCGGCATAATCATTTCGGCGTAAAGCTTTAATGATTTTTCTGGTTGCAGTGATTCAACTCGCCAAAAATCAAGTGATTCGCCAACTCTTAAATGAATTGGATCGCGCCGGCCGCGTCTTAATCCAACTCCGCCAATCATTCGATCTAATAAGCCGCGCAGCTTCCAAAGAAAATCTGCGCCATACCAACCATTGTCGCCACCGATTTCTTCAATCGCTTTCCATATATTTTTTACAGATGCATCAGTTACTCGCACCTTAATATCTTTGTATAGAGCCTCACCAGCCCAATCAGGATCACTCTGTGCTTTCTGCCATGGCGCAGTAGGAAGGGATGCATCAGACCATCTAGTTGAAACCTGATTATCTGAAACCTTTGTCAAAGCCAGATTAATTGCATTTTCAACATCGATTAAACCCTCTGGTGGTGGTGGAATTATCTTGTCAATTGATTTATTTGGATCCGCTACAACCTCACTAATTAGTGATCCAACCAGTGGCCGAGCTAATGCAGTTGGAACTGGAGTTACCAAGCCAATCCAAAGACTTGAAAGATTTGGCGTAAGAACTGGCACCTTAATAATTATTCGCCTTCTTAATCTGGAAAGCACAGCAAACTTCTGCATCATATCTGCGTAAGACAAGATCTCTGGTCCGCCAATATCAAAGATTCCCGACACCGGTTTTTCTAACTTGGCAGCATTTTTTAAGTACCAAAGCACATCTCTGATTGCAATTGGATGTGTTCGATTCATAACCCATTTTGGCGTGGTCATAATTGGTAATCGGTGAGTTAAGTGGCGCAACATCTCGAAGGATGCAGATCCACTTCCAATAATAATTCCGGCACGAAGCTCCATTACTGGAACATCGGTTGTTGCTAACTCTTTTCCAGTGTTAGCACGTGATTGAAGATGCTTACTTGTCTTTTTATCATTTGCAATTCCACCTAAATAAACAATCTGCTTAACGCCCGCCTCGTTCGCAGCCTTTGCAAAGCTACGAGCCATTTGCGCTTCGACCTCATCAAAATGCTTACCAGTATTAATTGAGTGCAGAAGATAAAAAGCGGTATGAATTCCAGTTAATGCTTTTAATGTCGATTGATAGTCAGAGGCATTTCCAACTGCAATTTCAACATCACTGGCCCAAGCATGACTTTGCGCCTTATTAATATCTCTAACAAATACGCGTACCTTTAATTTTTCATCAAGGAGTGATGTAACTAATCTGCCACCAACATAGCCTGAGGCTCCGGTAACAAGTATTTTCCGCCCATCATTCATGGAAGAAACAGTAGACTTAAGCCATGAATAAACCAAAAGTTGTGATTTTAGGTGGTGGCTTTGGCGGATTAACCGCTGCGCGTGCGCTGACTAAAACCGCTGACGTCACAGTTGTTGATCGTCACAACTTTCAAACCTTTCTACCTTTGCTTTATCAGGTATCAACCGCCGGACTTGCTGCAGATCATGTGGCATATCCAATTCGAGGCGCGCTTAGAAAAACTGGCGCTAAATTTCGAATGGCTTCTCCAATCTCAATCGACCATAAAAATAAACAGGTTAAATTAGATAGCAGCGAACTTTTGGATTTTGATCATTTAATAATTGCATTGGGATCTACCACCGCTGATTTTGGAATTCCAGGTGTAACTGAGTATGCGCTGGGAATGAAATCGGTTCATGAGGCGCTAACCATTCGCGCTGAGGTGATGCGCAGATTTGAAGATTTATGCAGATTTGAAGATAACACCCGCCTAACTATCTCTGTAGTTGGTGGTGGACCAACTGGTGTTGAGATGGCTGGTGCTCTTGCTGAATTAGTTCGCGGACCACTTAAATCAGATCAAGCAAATGCGGCGGCACATATTGATGTTCAATTACTAGAGGCTGGGGATCGATTACTTCCACCATTCTCACCATCCTTATCTGCCCGCACAAAAAAGGATTTAGAAAAAATTGGCGTTAAGGTGATGTTAAACAGTGCCGTTAAAGCAATCGAGCACCGAAAAATTATTTTACGAGATGGAACGGTGTTGGACTCTGAAATTACAGTTTGGGCTGCTGGCGTTCAAGGCTCACCTGCAATGCAACAATTAAACCTTCCAGTAGTTGGAAATCGTTTATCTGTTGCGCCAACTTTGCAGATTAAAAATTACCCAAATATTTGGGCACTTGGTGATATCGCTGGCGCTCTTGGTAAGGATGGCCGGCCTCTTCCTATGGTGGCACCAGTTGCAATCCAACAAGGAAAATTCATTGCTAAACAAATTGATCGTATTTCTAATAGCAAGCCACTTAAATCATTCTCCTACTTAGATAAAGGCTCGATGGCGACAATTGGTCGAAACAAAGCGGTGGTAGAGGTTAAAGGTTTAAAACTTACTGGAACTATTGCTTGGCTTACCTGGTTGTGGCTGCACCTATTTTATTTATTAGGTGGTCGCAACAAGATTGGCACAATGGCAGATTGGACCTGGAATTACCTAACCTTTGATCGCGGAAACCGTCACATTATGGATGGTCAATAATTTAAATGGCTCGATTGGTTTCACAAAAGTTTCTTACTATCGATGGTCACAAAATCTGGTGCAAACAGTGGGGCAACCATGGCGAACCAGTTGTCTTGCTGCACGGTGGCCTAAGCAACACTGAAAATTGGGAAAAAGAGATTTTGCCAGCGGTAGAAAAAACTCACCAGCCATTTGCTTATGATCGAACTGCGCACGGTCGCACCAAAATTAGAGATGGTTTTATGCACTTTGATTTTCAAGTTGATGAATTTATCGCCTATATCGAAAAGGTAGTAAAAAAGCCGGTCCACGTAATTGGTTGGAGTGATGGCGGAAATATTGGCTTACTTACTGCAATTAAGCGTCCAGATTTAATTAAGTCGCTAGTTGGTATTGGAATGAACTACACATATAAAGGTGGCATCAGCTTTGATTTAAATAATGTCTCCGTTAGCGATGAAGAGAAAGCTAACTTTGCTAAGAACTCTAAGCAGGATCCAGAGCTACTAATCACCATTGTCCGTAAAGCCTTTAAAGTCTGGGCAACTGAGCCAAAATTAAAGTTAAAAGATTTAAAGAAAATTAAATGCCCAGTACTAGTTTTAGCGGCCGATGATGAACCATTTACAAGTGAGTTAACCTTCAAAATGTATGAGGCGATTCCAAATGGCCGGCTAGCGGTGATACCAGGCACCTCACATGCATTAGTTAAAGAAAAGCCAAGGTTGATGCATGCGGTGATTAAGGATTTCTATAAATCACTTCAGTTCCCAATTACCAAAATGCCAAACCGTCGAAAATCAAAACAGGCAGAGATATTAGGAAAGCCTTAACTCTCCAACCGCTCCCTTAGGAACAAATGGTTTGATTGGTGCAACCGCACTTACTCGTTCATACTTTGAATTTTGTACAGGACGTGGATCTGCTTCACCTTTATTAGGCCACATTGAAAATGCCCGCTCTGCTTGCGCAGTAATTGTTAATGATGGATTAACGCCAAGATTTGCAGTAACACTTGCACCATCGACAATATGCATCGTTGGGTAGTTCCAAACTCGATGATAAGGATCAATTACACCTTCACTTGCAGTTGCACCAATTACACAACCGCCAACAAAGTGAGCGGTAAATGGTGCATTTACTAAATCACCAATATGGCCACCAGCAATGCCACCTTTATTCTCTGCAATTCGGCGTGCTACCTCATTAGCTGCTGGGATATATGTGGCGTTGGGAGTGTCTGAATCATTTTCAGATGTTAAACGCCAGCCAAACAAACCGCGCTTTCCTTTTACAGTTAGTGATGAATCCACATTTTGCATAATCAATGCAACCACAGTGCGCTCTGACCATTGGCGCACATCCATAATTTTAAGTAACAGTGATGGTTTAGTGATTATCTGTTTGAACCATTGCTGGCGACGTTTCTTAATATTGGTGCCATCTGTCATAACAGTCTGAAGCAATCCCATGAAATTACTTCCTTTGCCATAGCGAACTGGCTCTACATGGGTGTGATCATCTGGAAAAAATGAGGATGTAATTGCAGAACCCTTGCTGTAATCAACGCCGCCCCTTGGCATGATTGTGCCGGTCAACGCCTCACTGTTTGTTCTAGATAACTTGCCAAGTGCATCTGAAATCTTTGGCAAAGTGCCATCTGATTTCATCTTATGCATTAATTTTTGAGTGTTGTAAGTGCCAGCTGCAACTACAACCTGTGCTGCTGTGAATTTTCGAACTCCGCCAAACCAGGCTGAGCTTTTGCGAGCAGTTACCTGCCAGCTGCCATCACTTAACTGTTCACTCTTAATAACAGTATGTTCTGGAAAAACCTTTGCGCCAGCTTTTTCCGCCAAACCTAAGTAATTTTTTGGCAAAGTATTTTTTGCATTATGCCGGCAGCCAGTCATGCAGCTGCCACATTGCAAGCAGCCATCTCGATCTGGACCTACGCCACCAAAAAATGGATCCTTAGATTTAACACCACTACCATCGCCAAAGTAAACGCCTAGCGGTGCCATTTTAAATGTGTGGCCAACGCCCATTTGATCAGCTACCTGTTTCATCGCTTCATCAGATGGTGAGAAGTATGGATTGCTTGCGACACCTAACATTCTTGAAGCTTGGTCATACCAAGGAGATAACTCATCATCCCAATCTGTAATTTGATTCCACTGCTTATCGTTGAAATATGATGCAGGCGGTTTATATAAAGTATTTGCATAAACAAGTGAGCCACCACCAACACCTGCGCCAGCTAGAACTAAGACATCGGGCAGAATATGAATTCGTTGAATTCCACGAAGACCTAATCGGGGCATATACAAAAATTTACTTAAGCGCCAAGAGGTCTTTGGGAAATCTTTATCGGAAAATCTTCGACCCGCTTCTAATACTCCGACCTTATAACCCTTTTCAGTCAATCGAAGAGCGGCAACAGATCCACCAAAACCAGAGCCAATAATTACAACATCAAAATCATGGCCGGCTTTTGATTTGAACATGAATTAACTGTACTTACGATTTACTAAATGTGAAGAGATTTATGGAGCCCCCCGTCAGGATTGAACTGACGACCTGCCGCTTACAAGGCGGCTGCTCTACCACTGAGCTAGAGAGGCGTGTACTGCAACTTGCGAGGCGTAATTATGCCACGAATAAATTGCAGGAGTTCACCCATATTAAAGGGTGAAAATCTAGTAAGTTGCCGATATGCGCCTTGGGGTTTTAGATGTTGGATCAAATACTGTGCATTTACAGGTAGTTGATACACACCCTGGGGCTCGACCTAACCCCACCTTCAACTACAAGGAGGAGTTACGACTAACTCAATATCTAGGTGATGATCATAAAATTTCAGATGAAGGCATCAGCAAGTTAAGAGAGTGTATTGGCAACGCAATCATTCAATCGCAAACTGCTAAAACCCAAGAGTTACTCCCATTTGCTACCTCTGCTTTGCGAGAAGCAAAAAATGGCGAAGAGATAATTGCTCACATAAATAAGGATTTTCAAATTGATTTACAAGTACTCAGCGGTGAGGAAGAGGCCAAGTTAACCTTTCTGGCGGCGCGACGATGGTTTGGTTGGTCGAGTGGTCGATTATTAGTTGTTGATATTGGTGGTGGCTCCCTCGAGATGGCAGTTGGCACAGATGAATCACCAGAGATTGCAATCTCACTACCACTAGGCGCAGCTCGATTAACCAAAGATTTCCTGAAATCAGATCCTTACTCCGATAAAAGTATTAGAAATTTACGAGATAAAATTGAAAGTTCACTGGAGCAAATTCTGCCAACTTTAGTGAAGCATCAGGAGTCAGATCGCGCTATCGCTACAAGTAAAACATTAAGGACCTTAGCTAGATTATGTGGTGATTGGTTTGATGGCAATGGCAATAATATTTCAATTGATGCGATCAGAAAGATCTCAAATAAGTTAGCAGATATGGATACCGCTGCTCGAGCAAAATTGCCGGGCGTCTCAGAAAATCGAGCATCTCAAATTGTTGCCGGTGCATTTGTGGCCGAGAGTGTGATGCGTAATCTCGACCTTAAAAATCTTGAGGTTTGTCCTTGGGCGCTACGTGAGGGTGTAGTACTTAAATGGATGGATTGGATGGAGGCTTAATTAACTGGTGAGTTAATCCGATCAATCTGTAAAACCTCTTTACCTGCTCTGTGCAGGATCCAAGCATCAGCTGGCTGCAATTTCTCATCATCTGGGGTTAACTCATTTTTCTTACTTACCTTGGCCAGTAATTTTGGTAGTACTGGATTGTGACTGCAAAGCAACGCGCTCTTATTAGACTTAATTACCTCTTTTAAGTAATCAAAGGCCCGCTCTTTATCCTTCTTAAATGCGCTCTCACTTAATTTGCCAGTAACCTCAAGCTGTATTCCTAAACTCTTTGCGAGTGGAGTTACAGTGTCATAACAGCGGATGGCATCAGATGTATGAATTTCCTTCAGATTAAATATTTGATAGATGCTGGTCAATTTACTTGCCTGTAACTGGCCTAAAGCATCCAGCGGTCGATCATCATCATCGCCAGGCCATTCGCTGCGTGCCAAGGCTTTTGCATGGCGTAACAAAATTAATGGCTGAGTATCGTAAAAAGTATTAACAAATCGACCAAGAATCTCTTTATCCGTCTCGGATGTTAATTTATCAACTGCTTTACTAATTACTATCCAATCTAATCTATCCACCTCATCATTAGGTATAAAAATATTCTCTTCCCCAATTGATTTAGCAGCCCAGTAACTAACCTGTTTCAATCCAAATGGTGAAAAATACTCAACCGATCCTAGGAATGGTCCAAATTGAGTTATTAAATTAGTCTCCTCAAACACCTCTCGGTATGCAGTTGAAATCAAAGATTCACCCGGTTCGGTTTTTCCTTTTGGCAAACTGTAATCATCATATTTAGGTCGATGAATGACTGCTATCTCAGTTACGCCTTTAGAATTCTTTCGCCAAACCACTGCACCAGCTGCAATTATCACAGAGCTCATTGTCCGATCCGATACTTATCAATTAAAAGTTGTTGAACATTGTCAACAGCTGTGCCATCTGGTAACTTTGAAATACTTTGCCAAGTTCCATCAGGCAGCATCTGCCAGTTAGCGATCTCATCGCTTAAATACTCATCTAGCAGCGCTATTAATGCATCTTTATGATCTGGTTCAATTATTCGTACCAAGCTCTCAACTCTTCGATTCAAATTTCGATCCATCAGATCAGCTGATCCAATATAAAGCTCATCAGAGCCACCATTTACAAAGTGAAAAATTCTAGAGTGCTCAAGGAATCTTCCTAGAATTGAGCGAATTTTAATATTCTCTGAGATGCCAGGAATGCCGGCACGAACTGCGCAGATTCCACGGACAATTAACTCGATCTTTACCCCTGATTTTGAAGCACGGTAAAGCGCCTCAACAAACTCCTCATCCAAAATTGAGTTTAATTTGAATCTAATTCCTGCCGGCTTACCAGATAAGTGATTTTCAATCTCTCGATTTATTCTTTCAAGCAAACCTGATCGCACAGTTCTAGGAGCTACCAGCAGCCTTTTATACTCAGATAAAGGTGCAAAGCCAGATAATTGATTAAATAACTTATTTAAATCCTCACCTAAATCAGATTCGCTGCTTAACAAACCTAAATCCTCATACATTCGCGCAGTTTTTGGATTGTAATTACCAGTTCCAACATGGCAGTAACGCCTTACAACACCCGCCTCTTCGCGAACAACTAAGGAGAGTTTGGCATGTGTTTTAAAACCAACTAAGCCATAAACAACATGAACGCCAACATCCTCTAATTTTCTAGCCCATCTAACATTTGCTTGTTCATCAAATCGAGCCCGAATCTCAATTACTGCCAGCACCTGCTTGCCAGCTTCGGCCGCTTCAATTAAAGCACTAACAATTGGTGAGTCACCTGAGGTTCGATAAAGTGTTTGTTTAATTGCAAGTACATTAGGATCTCTGGCAGCTGTCTCTAAAAACTTTACGACAGATGAGTTAAATGAATCGTATGGGTGGTGCAGCAAAATCTCTTTCCGCCTAATTGCGGCGAAAAACTCATCACTATTTTCTGGATCTACTTCACGTAGCTCTTTTGCAATCTGATTTTTAAAGGGTTTAAACTTTAACTCTGGTCGATCAAGATCAGCTATGCGGCTTAATCCCGTTAAATCTAAAGGCTCTGGATAGCGCGAGATATCCTCATCTTTAATCGACAACTCCTCTTTTAACCGCTTAACTAAATCTGATTTAATATCAATATCAACCTCTAATCTGACAGGCGGACCAAACTTACGCCTGAGTAACTCCTGCTCCATCGACTCTAATAAATTTTCAGACTCATCCTCTTCAATCTCTAAATCTGCATTTCTGGTTAATCTAAAAGCGTAGTAATCCTCAATCTCCATGCCGGGGAATAAATGCTCTAAATTTGCAATAATCACATTCTCAAGTGAAATAAATTTTCCAATCTCTAACTCTTGAGTTTCAATAAATCTTGGAAGTGATGGTGGAACCTTTACTCGAGCAAATAACTCTTCCTGAGTATCTGGTCGCTTAACTAAGACCGCTAAATTTAGGGAGAGTCCGGAAATGTATGGAAATGGATGAGATGGGTCTACGGCAAGTGGAGTTAATACTGGGAAGATTCGATCTGTAAATATCTTTGAGACATACTTTTTTTCATCTGATGAAAGCAGATCCCAGGTTGTAATTTCAATGCCATGACGTGCAAGCTCAGGTTGAATGCTCTCTTGAAAACAAATCGATTGACGATCAATTAACTTTTGAGTTTTTTTAGAGATCTCTTTGATTAACTCTTGTGGTGAAAATCCAGCACTGTTTGCCTTAAAGAGTCCACTATCTATCTTCCGCTTAACCGAGGCCACTCTGATCATATAAAAATCATCTAAGTTTGAGGAAAAGATCGCCAAAAAGCGGCACCGCTCAAGTAATGGAATATTTTTATCCTCAGCTAGATCTAGAACCCGCTCATTAAATGAGAGCCAGCTTAATTCGCGATCAACTAATCGCTCTCTGGGATTCTCTGAAATAATCGGTAAATTCACCCTCCTAGTTTGCTCTAGTTAGATGAATAACAGGTAATCAGCAGGTGTTTATTGGTTTAAGGAGAGTTAGGCCAGCGGATTGGTCTTTCATATTTACCGCTTCGCCCATCACCAGATGATTTACCACGCACCCTTCGCCAGATCCACGGTAAAACAAATGTAATCATCCATGCAAAAGTAGTTGCGGTCGAAAGTACTTTATTTTTCCTCTTTGCGGGCGGTAGGGGCTCTCGCCAATTTGAATCATGTGATTTTTCTAATCCAGCTAATACCGCTTGCGCTAATCGTCGATGCCCCTCTGCATTCATGTGCAAGCGATCAAAGGCTAAGAACCTACGATCATTTAAAAATTCAGCCTCCCTTGCCTCAAATAAGATTACTGGATACTTGCTGGCAACCCTTCTAACATTTTCATTGAAGGCGCTAAATCTTTGATGCCATAAATCGGCGGTCTTGCCCTTGCCATCCACCTTATCTACCACCGTAAAAACAATTACCGTGGCACCCGCATCAGTTAATCGCTTAACACCTGATTCATACTGCGCCAATGAGATCTCTGGTTTGTAATTAGGTCTAAGTACATCATTTGCACCAGCATGAAATGAGACCAGGGTTTGCTTACCCTCAATAAAGTTAAGCGCCTTTGGAATCTGCTCTTCAACAACCTGACGAAGTAATTTGCCACGGATTGCTAAATTGGCATAGGTAAAGTTTGGATTCTCTGTCGCTAAGACATCAGCTACTCGATCGGCCCATCCGCGATAATTTCCATCAACTACCTCATCGCTCATCCCTTCGGTCATTGAATCACCAAGGGCAATGAAACGATCAAAGTGCATCTTTACTTAGCCCGCTCTGTTGCCACCCAGTGCATAGTGATTGCAGTTGCAACCGAGGCATTAAGTGATTCAACATTAGATTGCATTGCAATTGAAACAACTAGATCACACTTTTCTCGAACCAATCTAGATAGGCCTTTACCTTCACTGCCCACAATGATGTAGATAGATTCATTGGCTAAATTCATCTTTGATAACTCGCTATCGCCATCTGCATCTAGGCCAATTACAAAGCAGCCAGCCTTCTTTGCATCCTCGATTGATCGAACCAAATTTGTAACCTGTGCGATTGGCATACGTGCGGCAGCACCGGCAGATGCTTTCCAAGCAGAGCCAGTCATTGAGGCATTTCGGCGCTCTGGAATGACAACACCATCTGCACTAAAGGCAGCAGCTGATCTAACTACGGCACCTAAATTGTGTGGGTCAGTTATTCCATCTAAACCAATTAACATCATCGGTTTTTTCGCCTTTGCAATCACTTGATCAAACTCGCTGTAATTAAATGGTTTGATTACTAATGCGATACCTTGATGATTTGCGTTGCCAGTTAACTCATCTAGCGCTCTGCGAGGTAACTCTTTGATTGGCAGATCAGAGTTTTTTGCTAATCGAATCGCCTCTGAAATTTTTTCATCTAGCTCGACCTTAATTGCAACAACTAGCTCTTTTGCTGGAATCTTTGCGCGTAGTGCCTCGACCACACTGTTCTTACCAGCGACCGCATCCTGTGCCGATTGTTTGCGATCAAATCTTTTTTCAGGACGATCAGGTCGGCGATTTTCTCTGCGCTCCTCGCGAAAGTTTGGCTTACGTGAGATCTCTCGATCTTTTCCTTTGAAGCCAGATTTTTTCTCATCCTTACTCTTGGCTTTGTACTTTCCAGCTGGCTTTGCACCTTCGCTGGCACGTGGTCGCTCCTTAGATCTTGATCGCTCTTTAGATTTTGGTTGATCTTTTCTTGATTTACCTGGACGCACCATTAGTAACTCCATCTTGGACCATTAGGGGTATCTTCAACAATTACACCAAGGGATGCAATCTGATCTCTAATTGCATCTGCGGCTGCAAAATCTTTACGTAATCTAGCTGCTTCACGTTGTTCTAGCGCTAACTTAATCAAACCATCCATTGCGGCATCATTTGATTTACTAGCTGCAAATACTGGATCAAATGGATCGCAACCTAAAATGGATAGGGCGCCACGAACTTCACCAGCTGTCTTTGCAATTACCTTTTTATCATCAGCTGAAGTATTGCCAATTCGCATGCTTTCTGCGATAAAAGCTAGCGCTTGTGGGACCGCTAAATCATCATTCATTGCAGCAGCAAACTCGGCAGCAATTACAGGTTGTGGTTCAGCCCCCAATACAGATTTAGCTCGGGCAAGGAATGCTTCTACTCTGCGAAATGCTGTTGCTGATTCAGCTAATGCCTCGAAGGAGAATTCGAGCATTGACCGGTAATGCGCACTTCCTAAATACCAACGTAATTCAATGCCGCGCACCTTCTTTAAAATCTCCTGCACCTGTAATGAGTTACCTAAAGATTTACTCATTTTTTCACCTGAGGTTGTAACCCAAGCATTGTGCATCCAGGTATTTGCAAATTTATAACCAGCGGCTTGTGATTGCGCAATCTCATTCTCGTGGTGTGGAAAGATTAAATCTAAGCCACCACCATGAATATCAAATGCCTCACCTAAATATGCATGTGCCATTGCTGAACACTCTAGATGCCAACCAGGTCTACCATCTCCCCATGGTGTTGGCCAAGATGGATCACCAGCTTTTGCCGCTTTCCATAATGCAAAATCACGAGGATCTTTTTTATAGGTTAAATCTGCATCCTCTGCTGATTGCAGATCATCTAATTTTTGATTAGATAATGTTAAATACTCCTTCAACTTACGAACCTCTAAATAAACATCGCCATTTCCTGGGGCGTAGGCTGATCCATTATCAATTAATATCTGCATCAAATTAATCATCTGAGTTATGTGGCCGGTAGCGCGAGGCTCATAGGTTGGCGGTAAAACATTTAAAGCGTTGTAGGCATCGGTAAATGCTCGTTCATACTTCATGGCAACCGCCCACCACGGGATCTCTTCATGAACCGCTTTGTGCAAAATCTTGTCATCAATATCAGTTACATTGCGAACAAAGGTAACCTCATAACCACTTGCAATTAACCAACGGCGTAAAATATCAAAATTAACACCACTTCTGATGTGCCCAATATGTGGCGGAGCTTGAACGGTGGCGCCACATAGGTAAATACCAACCTGCTTTGGCTTTAATGATTTAAATGGCGCAACACTGCGAGTTTTAGTGTCATATAAATTAAGTGCGCTCATTATTGAATTCTACTTGCTACTTTACTTAGCGCTGATGATTAAGGCGGTTGCGATAGCGGATAAGCCCTTACCTTCACCGGTAAAACCCAAACCATCTGTTGATGTTGCAGAAACTGAAACAACCGCGCCATTTAACGCCTTTGAAATTGCGCTGATAGCTTCTGCCCGCCGGGTACCAATCTTTGGTCGATTACCGACGATTTGAACCGCAACATTTTCAATTACAAAGCCTGCTGAAATTACCTTATTTAAGCTTTCAGTAAGCAAGGTTGCACCAGATGCGCCTGCATACTTTGGATCACTTACGCCAAAGTTGCTTCCTAAATCACCAAGATTTGCAGCAGATAAAAGTGCATCACAAATTGCATGAGCTGCAACATCACCATCTGAATGACCATCTACGCCAATCTCGCCATCCCAAAGCAAGCCAGCTAGCCAAAGTTTTCGGGAGGTATCTGCACTAAATGCATGAGCATCTGTACCAATACCGACTCGAATTTCTCGTTGGATATTTGGTAACAAGATTTCAACTGCGCGAGCTAGATCAGATTTTGTGGTGATTTTTAATGCCCGCTCTTCACCCGCAATTACCTTTACCTTTATCCCAATTGCTTCAACTAATGCGGCATCATCAGTTGCATCTTCAGCAGATGCATGTGCATGTGCCAGCACTGATTTCACAAAGCCCTGCGGAGTTTGCACTGCACGAAGATTTGCACGTTCTGGTGTATTTCGAACATAACCATTTGCATCAATCTCTTTGATGGTATCGACAACATCCAGTGCCGGAATTACCGCTTGTTCACCACTTGCTAACTCATTAATTACATTTGTGGCTAATTGAGTTGATGCGATAGCACGGGCTGCATCATGCACCAGTACAAACTCGTACTCATTACCAATCTCTGCGAGCGCAATTCGAATACTGTCACTTCGCAAAACTCCACCGGTAATAACTTTAACCTGATCGCCAAGAATTGATTTAAATTGATCTTCAAAGCCAGCAGGTGCGGTTACTACAATTAATTGAGCAACAGGTGCCAGAGAATTAACTGCGTGCTCAACTAAGGTTTTATCAATTAATTTAACAAGTGCCTTTGGTAAATCTGCGCCTAATCGATGACCGCTTCCTGCACCAGCAATTATCGCTGCAGTTTTTTTAATCATGACCGGCAAGTGTGAACTGCCAACTTAAGAGGCGAGTACCTCATCAAGCAGGGTGGCAGCTTTTACTTCATCAGTGCGCTCGGCAAGAGCAAGCTCTGAAACTAAAATTTGTTTTGCCTTTGAAAGCATGCGCTTCTCGCCAGCAGATAGGCCACGATCTAAATCGCGACGGTAAAGATCACGAACAACCTCGGCGACCTTAATAACATCACCAGAAGCTAACTTCTCAACATTTGCTTTGTAGCGACGAGACCAGTTTGTTGGCTCTTCGGTGTATGGCTGACGCAAAACATTAAACACGCGATCTAGGCCCGCTGAATCAACAACATCGCGAACTCCGACTAGATCAATATTCTCGGCTGGGACTCGGACAGTTAAATCGCCCTGGGCGACCTTTAAAACTAGGTAGATTTTCTCTTCACCTTTGATCGTGCGCTTCTCGATCGCTTCGATCTGTGCAGCTCCGTGATGTGGATAAACAACGGTTTCGCCCACTTTAAATGTCATTTAGGAAGAGCCTTTCGCTAGAGGCTAAGGATACCAGCAATTTGGGAGCCATTTCACCTGCGCTATTGGCCCCAAATTTTCCCTTTATTTTGGCGAAAAGATAACCTTTGATCATGAGCAGAACTATTACCTCGAAATCTAAAAAAATTATTGCCGCATTTGTTACTGCAATATTAATGACAGGTTGTGCAGCTGGCGGAAATGCTGAAACCAGATTGATTAACCAAGTAACTGATGGCGTCGAAGGTGAAAGCAATGAGATTCAAGTTCGTAATTTATTAGTTGTTAAGCAGATTGATGGAACTGGTGTTTTGATCGGCACATTTATTAATTGGGCCGATGATGGTGATGCAATTTCATCAATTACTATCGATGGACAACCAGCAGTATTAACCGCTGATTCATTAGAGTTAAAGAAAAATACGCCAATTACCTTTGTTGGCGATATTGCTAATGCTGACGCATCGGTAGCAAATATGACCGCGCTAGCAGGCTATCGAATTCCAGTTGTTGTGACATTTACTAAGGCGGCACCAATTAATTTTGATGCATTAATTGTTACAGCTGATGGGATTTATACCGATATTGAAAACATGAGGTTTAAGGCTTAGCCTTCAAATTTATAGCCAAGACCGCGAATCGTTAAGATAAATACTGGATTAGCTGGATCCTTTTCAATCTTTGTGCGCAATCGCTTGATATGTACATCTAGTGTCTTGGTATCACCAAAGTAATCACTTCCCCAAATACGATCAATCAATTGAACACGGGTTAAAACTCGGCCACTGTTTCGAACTAAAAACTCTAGTAACTCAAACTCCTTTAATGGAAATGAAACAAACTCACCAAGCACTTTGACTTTATGACTTTCAATATCTATCTCAACCGGACCAGCTGAAATTATCTTCTCCTCTTTTTCAGATGGTTCAGAACCTCCGCGTCGCAAGACCGCTTTGATTCGAGCAATTAACTCCGCCTTTGAATAAGGCTTTGTTACATAATCATCCGCGCCAAGTTCTAGACCTACAACCTTATCTACCTCTGAATCCTTGGCCGTTAACATAATTATTGGAACCTGCGATCTAGTGCGCAGTTGGCGACAAACCTCAGTGCCAGATAAGCCAGGCAACATCAAATCAAGTAAAACTAAATCCGCACCCTCTTTATCAAATGCTTTTATTGCACCATCACCGGTATCGGCCACTGTTACCTGGTAACCCTCTTTGGTTAATACATAAGAGAGCGCATCGGAGAAAGAGGCCTCATCTTCAACGACCAATATTTTTGTCATTTACTGCTCTCTGAAATTTCAGTTGCAATTGGGAATCTAAGTGTGAATGTACTTCCCGCGCCCTCAACACTCCAAACCGATACATCGCCACCATGATTTAGTGCAATGTGTTTAACAATTGATAAGCCAAGACCAGTGCCGCCAGTCAAACGTGAGCGTGCTGGATCAACTCGGTAAAATCTTTCAAAGATTCGCTCAATATCCTTCTCTGGTATTCCAATTCCCTGATCTGAGATTGAGATCTCGGCGATTTGATTTGTAACCTTTAAATCAATCGCAACTCTTGTGGAATCTGGACTGTAATTAATGGCATTCTCAATTAGGTTATGAATCGCCATACTGAGCTGGCTGCGATCACCATTGACTAGCGCCTTTACAGTTGACTCGAAAAACAAAGTAATCTTTCTTACCTGTGCGCTTAACTTGGATTGATCCATTGCATCATGAATAACCTCGGCTATATCAAATCTCTTTCCATCTTTAAGTGGGTCATCATCTTGAAGTCGGGAGAGATCAATAATCTCTTGTACTAGCTCAGTTAATCGCTTGCTCTCAGTTTGCATCCGATTAGCAAACTTTATGACCGCCTCTGGATCCTCGCTAGCCTCAAGAACTGCTTCACTTAAGATAGAAAGCGCACCAATTGGTGTTTTTAACTCATGTGAAATATTTGCCACAAAATCCCGACGAATTGAATCTAATCTGCGAATCTCTGAGTCATCAAAAATTAATATTGCGATCAAGCCGTGATCGCCAAGTGGTGTGACACGAACAAGTAGATCATGAGTTCCAGCACCTATTGGGCCTCGGGGTAGTTCTAGTGTTGCCTCCTGCATTACGCCCGATCTTCTAACCGCACGGACTAAATTTAGTAAATCAGAGTTTTGTACTCGCTCATCTTTAATTAAATTTAAATTGCTAATGCCATTTGAGTAGTAAATAACAAACTCACCTGGTGCAACCACAATTGATTCAGCATCGATGGCTTGCAATAAATCAAAGCCCTGAGTTGAAAGATCTACATCTGATGGTGCAGATTTACTCTTCTCATTCTCTTTATCTTTAAATAGCCACATCACAGAGGTATCGTATGAGTTATGAAGATTGAGTGGGAATTTTATGTGTTAGACAGGCATAAATAACCCAATTCTTTACCCCATATTTAGGACCTGTTCACTTTCCTCCCGCCAGATTATGGGTCCACCCACTACCGTTCTCCTATGCGTAATCAATTCCATGAAGAGCTAGATGCTGTCGGAGCCACCTTGGTTCAGATGTCAGGCCTAGTAAAGATTGCCATGGAGAGTGCAACCACAGCTTTATTAACAGCAGATTTAGCTCTTGCCGAAAAGGTTATTCAAGAGGATTCAATAATTAATGATATGCAACATGAGTTGGATGCCAGAACCATTAATTTAATTGCTAGACAACAACCAGTTGCTGCTGATTTACGTACCTTAGTTACCTCACTTCGTATGTCCGCTGATCTAGAGCGAATGGGAGATTTAGCAGATCACATCGCAAAATCTGCACGAATGAGATACCCAAGTACCGCAGTACCACCAGAGTTGTCTCTGACAATTGAGGAGATGGGCCGAGTTTGTGGAAAGATCATTGAAAAAATGGCGGTTGTTTTAGAGCAACGTGACACTAATCTTGCTCTTGAATTGGAAACAGATGATGATGAGATGGATAAATTGCACCGCAGAATCATTTCAACACTTCTAGAGCCATCTTGGAAGCATGGAGTAGAGACCGCAATTGATATGACATTACTTGCTCGTTATTACGAGCGATGCGCAGACCACGCTGTCTCAATCGCCCGCCGTGTGTACTTTTTAGTTAAGGGCGAGTTCGCCTCAGACGCAAAGTAAGTTTACTTTTTTCCCTGATTTGCAACTGCGGCAATAGCAGCTTGTGCCGCAATTGGATCTAGATACTCGCCACCCTTTTTAATTGGTTTAAAATCCGCATTAAACTCATAAAGCAATGGAATACCGGTTGGGATATTTACACCAGCGATATCTGAATCAGAGATCCCATCAAGATGCTTAACAATGGCGCGAATTGAATTACCGTGAGCAGTAACTAAAACAGTTTTACCACTGCGCATATCATCAAAGATCTCGCCAACTAAATATGGAATCATGCGATCAACCACATCTTTTAAGCACTCACTCTTTGGTAAATTTGAACCTAAATCAGCGTAACGTGGATCATTACTTTGTGAGTACTGATCATTATCGGCAATTGCAGGTGGTGGCACATCAAATGATCTGCGCCAAAGTTGAAACTGCTCCTCGCCATACTCCTTTAAAGTTGCTGCTTTATCTTTTCCTTGCAAAGCACCGTAATGTCGCTCATTTAATCGCCAGCTTCGCTTAACCGGAATCCAATGACGTTCACAATTATCTAGGGCAAAGGAAGCAGTATTTATTGCTCTGCGCAGCAGTGAGGTGTGCACAATATCGGGCAATAGGTTGCGCTCCTTTAGAAGTAAGCCACCACGCTTTGCCTCTTCTCTTCCTTTTGCAGAGAGTGCAACATCAACCCAGCCAGTAAAAAGATTTTTTGCATTCCATTCACTCTCACCATGGCGGAGCAAAATTAATTTCATGTGCCTATCCTGCCATACTTAAATTAAGTGCTGGAAAGCTTGCAGATTTGCTAATGATTCACCTCGAGATACTCGCCATGCCCATTCGCGACGAATTGAGGATGAGAAACCAAGTTCAAGTAATGGATTAAAGCAAGAGTCAGAGTATTGAAGAACTGCACCTAAAATTCGATCAATCTCGCGCTCACTTATTGCCGCAAGTGGCAATCTGCCAACTAAATAAATATCACCTAGCTCATTTAAGGCAAAGGCAACTGAGTACATCGATGCATTTTTCTTTAACAAATACTCATATACACCTACTTGATTCTCATCTGGTTTTCTAATCACAAAGGCGTTGATACTTAAGGAGTGATCACCAATTACCAGCGCACAATGGGTCTGTAGCTTTGTTTCACCCGGTAAGGTAATTAGATAAGTACTCTCATCAT